>DASQMM010000253.1:0-3766 GCA_035645495.1 Brevibacillus sp.
CAAAGCTGGCAATGGCGTCCCTTCCCGTTGGGCCGCCAGGCTGATTAGCAGTGTGGTCGGGATCATCTCCTGCTGAAACGTTGTCACAGCTATATAGGTTGAAGGCAGTAATAAGGCAATGAAGAAAGAAAACAGTCGGATCATGCGGAGAAAAGTAGAGATGTCGTACCTCTGGTAATAATCTTCACTAGACAGAAAAAACTTAAAAAACGTGACAGGTAATACTAGTACAAACGGGGTTCCATCCACGAGAATCGCTACCTGACCTTCCAGCAGGTTTCCCGCCACCGCATCGGGCCGTTCTGTATTGATCATCGTAGGAAATGGCGTTAGCTCCGCGTCTTGTATAAACTCCTCGATATAACTGCTCTCCAAAATGCCATCAGTGTCTATTGTATCCAGTCTTGCAAATACTTCCTGCACTACTTCCGGATTGGCAATTCCTTGTATGTAGCCGACAGAGACTCGGGTTCGCGTGACCCTGCCTATAATTCGGTCTTCAAATCTCAAATCAGCCGATCTGATTTTCCGACGGATCAAAGCGATATTGGTAGAGATATCTTCCGTGAATCCCTCTTTTGGACCGCGGATCACCGTTTGGGACGAGGGCTCCTGAACGGATCTTCTCTCCCCGCCTAACAACGAGGCAGCCATAGCCACGTCGAAGCCATCAATAAGAACGATGGATAATCCATCCAATATGGCGTGCACCATAGCTTCTTCATCTCTGATCGCTTTCAGTTTACCCGGGAGCATCTCTTGCAAGAGAGATTCCACTGATAACCCGTCGTTCTCTCGCTTTGCAATCACATATTGATTGATGATTGAGATCATCTGGTTGACTTCGTTAGGATCCACGAGGCCTTCCAAATGACAAACAATGGCGTAAGGGGACGATTCCTCTGGCCAGTTCAATTTTCGTATCGATATATCAGAACTGTATCCCAGTCTTCTCTGCAAAATCGCAAGGGTCTGCATAACCTCTGAAGGAAGCGATGTCTGCTGCTCTTGTTCATGAAGGGTTTTCGTAGTCATAACGATATAGCCTCCCTTGGAGATCCCTACGACTCTTTGTAATATACCCTTTTCCTTTATCTGTATTCTCCGAATTACGAAAGCAGGCTACTATGGCTACTATCCTATTCAAAACTAAAACGGAGTACGCCTCGTTCGGAATCGAGAACAAGGAGGAACTCCGTTTGGTATCCACATAAAAAATACCCGCCAGAATGACATGCGTTAACATGCCTCCTGGCGGGTTCCTTTATCGGTTTTGCGTCTGCTTCGTCCGGTAAAACTCGTTGAACAGCTTCATCAGGGCCCGCTTTTCGATACGCGAGACATACGAACGGGAGATGCCCAGCTCACGCGCAATTTCTCGCTGGGTTTTCTCTTTGTCCTGATCTAGACCGAACCTGCCAATAATCACTTCTTTTTCCCGCTCGTCGAGAATGTGTATATGCTGGTAAATCTTGTTCGACTCCAGCTTGAGCTGTACAGCATCCACGACCTCGTCCGTCTCTGTTCCCAGGACATCGATCAACGTAATTTCGTTACCCTCCTTGTCGGTACCGATTGGGTCGTGCAGAGACACGTCCTTCTTCGTTTTTTTCAGACTGCGGAGGTGCATGAGGATTTCATTTTCAATAGAACGTGCAGCATACGTTGCCAGCTTGGTTCCCTTATCCACCTGATAGCTCTCAATAGCTTTGATCAGGCCAATTGTACCGATTGAGATCAGGTCTTCGCTGTCCTCTCCAGTGTTTTCAAATTTTTTCACTATGTGTGCAACCAATCGCAAATTATGCTCGATCAGTTTGTTCCGCGCATACGGGTCGCCCTTTGCCATCAGCCGAAGATACTTTTCCTCCTCTGTATCTGGAAGCGGCTGAGGAAATGCATTGTTTTTCACGTAAGCCACAAACATCAGAAGTTCTTTAAAAACCAGCGAGAGTGCTGCTAAAATGCTGGACATGGCTGCCACCTCCACGTCAGGAATTGCGTTCTCCTAACCTTATGTGGGCAATCGCCTATTTGTGCATGTACAGCAGAAAGGACAATCTGATGTTTGCGTTAATGAATCATTATTCATGCAAAAAATCAACCAATGCCTGCTGAAGCGTTCCTTTGGTAATCACTGACTTTTCAAACGAAATGCCGCTTCGGATGATCTGCTTGACCACTTCGGGCCGCAATCCTGTGAGAACAGCTTTGCACCCCATCATCGTCATCCCATTGAGCAAGCCCATAAGTTGATTGAGGATAGAGGTCTCCATACTGGAAATTCCCGACAAGTCCAAGATCAGCACTTCAATCCGCATGTCGCCAATATGGTTGATGACCTTCTCCTCTATGATGGTAGCACGCTCCTCGTCAATTGTCCCAATTAGTGGAAGAATACAAACATTTGCAGTGAGGGGAATAATGGGCACGGACAGATTGTTTACCATTTCCCTTTGCGATTGAATTAATTGATCTTTACACTCTGTATAACTGATGAAAAAGTGATTGAGAAACTGATCCATCATATGATTGATTCTTCTCTCCAACTCGAAGAACTGTTCCCGACTGCTCTGTGCCTCAACGGAATGCAATCGATCATAATTATATAAAAAGTCCCACAGCACTCTACGCACTGTTTGCACCCATTCCAGCTTGAAAGCGAGTGTCAGGGAGTACTTCGCCCACGCTACCCCTTCTTTCCTGGCAAAGGAAATCATTTCATGCTCTCTGCCGTCAACGATGTACAGCACCAGCTTGTGAGCATTGGACAACAAGTCGATATTGCCTACCCTCTGTATCTCATTGATCTTTTCATTGACATTGACAGCCTCAGCCAACAAACGTTTCTCAAATACGTCTTGATTTCGGAGCAAGAAATGTCTGATCTCTTCACCTTGTGCATACTCCACATTCAAATTGATCACTCCGCGTGTCTGCGTATTGGTCATCTTGGGCAATTTGATATGAAAAGTCGTTCCCTCGCCTGGTACACTATGAACATCAATCTTTCCTTGATGTTCATAAATCACGGAAAAGACCTGCGTAAGACCCATTCCAGTGCCGTCGGGCTTGGTTGTGTAGAACGGAGTCCCCAGCATTTTTAATTTTTCTGGCGGGATGCCAACACCGGTATCTTTGATGGAAATATGGATTTCTTCGTCTGTCGCGTAATGCTGCACAGTTATTGTGCCTTTTTGCGGTATGGCCTCAAACGCATTTTTCAATAAGTTGAACAATGCCTTCTTCAGTTGATTTTTCTTCCCATATATTGGCGTCTCTGTATCACGAAGATATCGCTGTATTTCCACCCGGTAGATCTGGTCTTGGAAGAGAGTAAACAACACCTCGAGTTCAACCGCCAGTTTGATCGGTTGATAAGGTTCGTCTTCAGCATCAGGCTTTGACACATGTAATAAATTTTCCAATGTTGCAAGCGCATTATTTAATTCCGATTGAGCAATGTCCAGGTATTCATCGGTGGGGCTTTCCTTTAAAAGCTGAAGAAAACCCTTCACTGCAGTCAACGGATTTTTCACCTCATGTGCGATCCCTGCCGCAATCTGACCCACTGATGCCAATTGATTCAGATGATACTCGTTGATCCCCTTGTCATCCTTTGTGGACACATTCACCCACTCCATCCCTTCGTCGTTGTTGATGAAAAAGTAAAATACTAATGTACATTTCTCTACTGTCACTATATTTCCTTTTTATTCTTAGGTTTTTGCACAGAATGATGATCTGTGTATTCCCGTGTCACATA
>DASQMM010000254.1:0-3276 GCA_035645495.1 Brevibacillus sp.
CGGATGCGAGATTCAGCATCGCGCGCATGGTTTTGTACATTTCCACTTGATCGGCTGCCTGAAAAGAGACGGTGCAGCTTGAGGTCTCGTAATGGGAGCCTGGGACGATGGCGGCCAGCTCTGCTTGTCCGGCATGGGAAAACTCGATTGCGACCTCCAAGGGAGTCGCAGTTTGAACAGGTGCAATCGTTTTTAGCTGGGAGAGGGCTGCCTTCGTTTTTTGCTTCAACTCAGCTGTCGCTTCCTCGCGAGGGAGACAGAGCGCAGCTGTACGGGAGACAGCCTGCTTGACGATCGCGGTACTGATGCCTGGGATCAGTTCGCTTGCCTCCACCGCGATCAGGTTGTCGCCGGATACCATACAGACTGGCACCTGATAAAGCCCGGCATAGATAGCATTAAAGCCAAATTCACCGACGACGCGCCCATTGACGTACAGATTGCGGATCACGCCGGACATGGTATGGCTGAGTACGCCAGGGATGCCTTGCCGAGTGTGGTAGCCAATAAACATGGCGGCGTCGAAGCTTTCATCCAGACCTTGCACCATAGAGCAATCACGAGGAGTTCCGGCGATTAGGCGCGCTGCCGGATGAAGAGACTCCCAGAGGATGTTGTTCATCGTGTTGTGACTGTCTGCGACGACGATTTCTTTTACTCCCCACTCAAGTGCTGCTTCTATCACGGCATTGGCATCCTGTGTCATGAACTGCCTGCCTCTCTGATAGTTGACGCCAGAGTCGGGATTGATATAGCTCGTATCCACGATTCCGGAGATGCCTTCCATGTCCACGGAAAGAAAAAGTTTCATATAAGATCTCCAACCTTTCTTAGGGGTTCCTAGAATCATCATTCCAACTCTATCAAACCAAATTGTGGATACGGAGGCAACTTAAAAATTCAAACGAAAAAAGCACGATGGCTGCCCAGCGGGGCTAGACGCATCGTGCCAGATCATCATGATAGCAGTTTTTTGTACAATTCAAGAATATGCCGGGTCATCTGTTCGATCGTGAACGTGTGCTCTACATGATCGAGAGCATTCTTCGCCAGTCGGCTCCGCAGTTGCTCTGATTGCTGGAGGCGATTCATCTCACGCGCTAGAGCGGCTGTATCGCCCGGCGGAACGACCAGACCTGTCTGCTCATGGAAGACGAACTCCTTGACTCCACCGACGTGACTGGCGACCACAGGCACCTCGGAGGCCATTGCCTCAATCAGCGTGTAACCGAGACCCTCGTAGAGCGACGAGTGAATAAAAGCATCACAGGCATGCAGACAGGCGGGAATATCCTGCCGAAAGCCAGCAAAGCGGACACGTTCTTCCAGCCCCAATTCACGGACCTTGTTTTCCAGCAGGGTGCGTTCGGGGCCATCTCCGATCAGAACGAGGTAAGGTAACGAATCCTTTGCATCACCAGTCTGTTCACGTAGCAGGCGGGCAAAGGCATCGACCATGTGCGGCAAGCCTTTTACCGGAACAAACCGAGCAGCAGTCCCAAACAGGAAAGCATCCTGCGGGATCTCCCATTCTGCACGCAGTCGACTCCGATCGCTCTCCCGCAGCTGGTTTTGCCGGTAAGGGGAGAGATCGGTCCCGTTGTAGATCACACTGATATGCTCGTCAGGAACGCCCTGTTTGCGCAGAATCTCCGCAATCGCCTTGCTGATTGCGATATAATGCCGATTCCACATGCGGGTTCCTCGCTCCATCATACTGACAATCGCATAGGCCAAGGCTCCTGCGTAGTCGTAACGCAAGGAGCTGTGGACGGTAGTGACCAGAGGGATCTGCATGGCACGTGAGGCAAGCCGAGAAAAAAAGTTCGCCTTGATGCCGTGGGTATGTATAATTGTGGGCTGGAATGTCTGGAATGTTCTCCGTAGCGCAAGCAAAAGACGCATGTCAAAACGGCCGAATTGATCCAGCGTAATGACCTGGATTCCCGCCTTTTTCAGCTCGCTTGCAAAAAGGGCATCATAAAAACAGACAACCGCCACCTCCACCTCATCAGCGGGAAATGTGGAGGCGAGATTGAGAATATGCTGTTCTGCGCCACCAAATTCACCTCCGCCGATCACGTGGAGGACTCGTAGTTTGCTCATCTAATTTCACCCGAATCGTAGTTACAAAGCCATTTTCACTATAGCAGATGCTTGATAGATTCGCAATAAGACGCCACTTGTGGTATCGTAGGGAGAAGAAAAATCACCTGCAATCAGACGCTTTTGGACAAGGAAGGTTACCGAATGAAAGACCGCAATGTGTTACTCATATGCTATGGATTTCCTCCCATCGGGGGCGGCGGGGTCCCACGTCCACTCAAGATGGCTAAATATTTAAGGGAGTTTGGCTGGAAGGTGCATGTCCTGACAGTGGAACCCGCTTACCATGCTACACTGGACCCTACTCTTCTGGCACAGTTGCCGCCAGAGGTACAAATCCACCGTGCGAAAGAAATGCCCCTGATTCCAAAAAGAGGGGCTGCTTCTGCTGCCGTTACTGCTGGTGCAAGCCAGACTGCCGAGGAGGCTTCACCGCCGCGCCAATCCCTGAAAGCAGCATTGAAAAAACAGGTCGTCTCCATTTTGAAGCAGGTCAAGCCGTACCTTTTGATCCCGGACGATCAGATCCTATGGCTGCCTAATGCACTCAAACTGGGGCGCGAGATCATGCGCCGCGAAAAGATCGACGTCATTTTTTCCACGTCGGGTCCCGTCACCAATCATCTGGTAGCGCGTAAGCTGGCGAGCGAGACAGGCTGCAAATGGGTTGCTGATTTTCGCGATCCCTGGACGCAAAATATGCATACTTCCGGGATTGCCTGGCGCGAACGCTTGGAAGAGCGTATGGAGACTGGAGTGATGGCAGAGGCTGATGCGATCACGACGGTTACCGCTACATTCGCAGAGAATTTCAGGAAAAAACATGGTGCCTGGATTAAAAGGCTTGAGCTGATCTACAACGGATTTGATCAAGCTGATTTTGTGAATTTGCAGCCCTTGCACGCCGTTCCTGAAAAATTCCATGCTGTCTATGCAGGAATTCTGTATCAGAAACGCAATCCGCGCCTGCTTCTGGAAGCGATTCGCGAACTGATCGATGCCAAAGAAGTGGATGAGAATGATTTGCTGCTCAGCTTTGCCGGAGTATTCGACTATCCGGGTTATTCGGAAAATCGCGACTGTGTAGAGCGTCTGCGGCTGAATGAAATCGTGAGACAGATGGGCAACCTGCCGCACAAGGAAGCGCTGGGCTTGATGAAGGGGGCAGAT
>DASQMM010000255.1:0-3432 GCA_035645495.1 Brevibacillus sp.
AGCCTGGACAGGAGGACGCATGTTGGCTGAGGTAGTGCTATCCGTCAAACATTTGCATAAGAAGATCGGAGGCAAACCGATCATTCACGATATGACCTTTGATGTCTATGCGGGTGAGGTGTTCGGGTTTCTCGGGCCTAATGGAGCGGGAAAAACGACAACGATCCGCATGCTCGTCGGACTGGCATCAGCCGATGGTGGCGATATACGCATCGGCGGTATTTCCATCCGCGACCAGTTCCCGCAAGCGATCGCAAAGGTAGGCTGTATTGTCGAAAATCCAGAGCTGTACAAGTTTTTGACTGGAAGAGAAAATCTGGAGCAATTCGCCCGTATGAGTGGCGGTATTCCCATGGAGCGGATCGAGGAGATCATCCGTTTCGTCGATCTGGAGCGAGCGATCGACGACAAGGTGAAAACCTACTCCCTCGGCATGCGACAACGGCTGGGAATCGCCCAAGCCCTATTGCATAAGCCCAAGATCCTTATTCTAGACGAGCCGACCAATGGATTGGATCCGGCGGGCATCCGCGAATTGCGTCAGTTCATTCGACGTCTTGCGGAGGAAGAAGGTCTGGCTGTATTTATTTCCAGCCATCTGCTGAGCGAAATCGAGATGATGTGCGACCGCGTAGCAATCATCAACCAGGGAAAAGTCATTTCTGTCGGCCTGGTAACAGAGCTGATGGCACAGTTTGCGGATCAGGTGGATTGGACGATCCCACCAGACTTTTTGGAAAAAGGGATGGAGGTCCTGCGTGGCTTGCCGGCCGTCTCACAGGTTTGGCAGATCGGTGAAGAGCGTCTGAAATGCCGCATGCAGACAGAGCGGGTCAGCGAAGTAAATCAGGCTCTCGTCGAAGCGGGCATCCCCGTTCGGGGGATCGCGACCAAAACCATGTCACTCGAGGATCTGTTCTTGACGGTGACGGGAGGAGGTGGAGCGGATGAATCCTAGCATGCTGGGTCTCGTGCATAACGAGACAATTAAATTGCTGCGCCGACGCCGTTTCTTGGTCGTCGTGCTCATTCTGGTCATCCTCATCCCGATCTTTACCTATGCTCAGTACCGCTCTGTAGTAACAGCCCAGGAGCGGATGGGCACGAGCGATTGGCGACCCTTGCTGACCCAGCAAATCGTGGATATGCAAAACCGTCTAGCCTCCAGCCGTCTGCCCGAGGAATGGCGGGATTTGATCAAGATACGAATCCAGCAGCAGCAGTATTATTTGGATCACGACATCGATCCGATGGCTCCGGGAGGGCCGACCTTCGCCAGAGGATTCATGGATCAGGCCATCACCATGTTCCTGCCAATGATTATCGTCGTCCTGGCTGTGGACCTCGTTTCGGCAGAATTCAGCGAAGGGACGATCAAGCTGCTTCTGACCCGTCCGGTGCGGCGCTGGAAGGTGTTGACCAGCAAATATATCACCATGGTCTTGTTCACTTCACTGACGGTTCTGATGACGTTGATTCTGGCGTATTTGATCTCGGGAATCGTCTTTGGGTACTCGGGATGGAACCTGCCGATTCTGACCGGTTTTCAGGTGCAGGGAAGCGAGCTGGATACCTCAAATGTGTTTATGCTCCCCCAGTGGCAGTTCCTGCTGCTGCAATACGGGCTGGGGTGGTTTGTCTGCGTGGTCGTTGGAACAGTCACTTTCATGGTCTCCGTGCTGGTGAGAAGCGCCGCCGCTGGGATGGGCATCATGATGGCGGCCTTGATCAGCGGCATGATCCTGACGCAGATGGCCTCGTCCTGGGAAGCGTCCAAATACCTGTTTATCGTCAATTTGGAGTTGACCGACTATCTCAATGGCACATTGCCCCCGATTGCAGGGATGACACTCCCCTTTTCGCTGACCGTCCTTAGTGTATGGGCCATCGCTTCACTAGTCGTAGCCTATACGGTGTTTATCCGCCGGGACGTCACTTCCTAGCGAAAAGAGAAACTCTTTTCTATTTGATTCGTACTCTCTAAGGTAGTGATGGGAATCGGCAATGAGAGGAGAGCGCTGTTTTGTTGGATGTACTTTGGAAGTGGGCGAGTGTCTTCGGGACGGGGATGCTCGAGTTGTGGGCAGGCATACCGCTTGGGTTTGTCCTGCAATTATCCCCTGTTACAACAGGGGTGTTGAGTGGAGCGGGAGCGATTGCCAGCGGGGCGATCGTCATCTATCTGGGAGGTTCTCTGCGTGCTTGGCTGCTCAAGCGAGTCGCGCAGAAGGAAGGACAAAAAGGTCGCATGGCCCGTATTTGGGAAAAATACGGAGTGATCGGGCTGGGGCTGCTATCGCCGCTGTTGACAGGTGCACCTTTAGGGGCTGCCATCGGGATTTCCCTGGGAGCGCCGACAGGCAAGCTGATGCTTTGGATGGCGATCGGAATCATCATCTGGAGTGCGATCCTGACGGCTGCCGTCGCATACGGTCTGCTGACCCTCATGCCCTAACTCCTGCGTTCTTCATGAAAAAAAGAAGGACACGTACTGCTTGATTCACAAGCAGAGCGTGTCCTTTGTTTATTTTTTCCATATTTACGGCTTCCAGGTTATCTCTTTGGACAACTCCATCAATTCGTCCAGAGAAATGCCGTTTGCAGTCAAGACGACATACAGCGATTGTTCTCCAGCCGAAGCGTTAAAGTGAACAGCGTGTTGTGCTGTTGATTCTTGCTTTGGCTGCTTTTCAAACGAGACTCCAATTGCCTGCTCGTTGTTCACTGAGAACAGGTGTGTAGCGGTGAAGGTACCTGGAATGGAGAGGCTTCGCTTCCCATCCTTATTTCGAACCACTTCGATCTTGATCCAATCCTGATCGCGCTGATAGTCCGCTAAAAGAAGCGCTACATGCTGACTCGTTTCCGATTCGTAGCGGATGGAGATGCCGCTCATGCCAAATCCGTCTGGTGCTTTAGTAAGGACGGGAACCGGCATATCCGATGCTTGAACGGCTGTCTCCACGTCATTAAAAGTGGACAGCGTGATCGGAGAGCTTTCCGCAGCTGGAAGAGGAGGACCGACCAAAGAGCTTTTTGCTGTCCCTGTATCTGCTTCCATCATCATACTCATGTCCGCCTCAGGATCGACCGTCCGTGCATATACAGGCTCATGGACGAAAGCAGTGGCAGCCAAGCTCATCTCCGCATGGTCCATTGTGGCTTGTCTGTCTTCCTTTTGGGCCATGGCAGTTTCACTTTCGGATGGTGCTGCCTCTTTTTTAACCACAGGTTCTGAAACTGGTTTTGGCGTTCCGTTTCGTGCCATCAAGCCGCGGTTTTCTTTTGGCGTGCTTCGTCCGGGATCTGCCATCGCGATGCCGGCTTCCAGGCCGTTATTGGCTGCTGCTGGAGCTTCGACCTGTTTCTCTTGTACAGGAGGTGCGGCTGCAATCTCGACTGATGCTGCCGCTTCAGGTGGTTGATCTCCAT
>DASQMM010000256.1:0-9828 GCA_035645495.1 Brevibacillus sp.
GCTTCCGCGCGAAGGATGATGACAGATGGGCAAAGGTTAATTTCATCATCTCGATCAATTACCTGATGATCGTGTTCGTTGTGATGATTCTGGATACCGCGCACATTTAGAGAATACTTATCTGTACCCATACGAAGAGGCTACCCATAAGGACAGCCTCTTTTTTATTACCAAGTACGGAACGGCGGCGAACCAGGCGCTTGATGCTGGATTTGCTCCATGATCGGATACCCGTAAGCCAGCACGATCAGCACTACAAGAACGCCTACCCAGACGGTCCAACGCTCCAAAATGCGTGGTACAGGCTGAGCTTCTTCCGCCTCGGCAATCGGATATTCCGTATGCCCTTTTGGTGCCATAAAGGTGAGGTAGAGCAGAATCAGGATCAACAGGATCGCTGCTACGAAGAGCAGACCGCCGCCAAACGCCATCACGCGTTGGTAATCCATCCAGCCCAAGGCTAGTGGGTGATCCATATAGGTCGTGAAGTCCGTGCGGCGAGGGCCGCCTTCAAGCCCCATGGTGTGCATGGCAGCCGACATGATGAACATCCCCACAGACCAGAAGACCGTTTGCACCATTCCCATCCGGTTGGCAGTCGGCGTCAGCGTACGACCGGTCAATACCGGAATGAGCCAGAAGCTGACACCGAAGAACGTGAGAGCGACAGCCGCTCCGACCGTGATATGGAAGTGGCCAGTAACCCAAATAGTATTGTGGACAACCGCGTTTAACTGGTTACTTGCGTTGATGATCCCCCCTGCACCACCAGGGATAAAGAACAGCATCCCCATAAACGGTGCGAAGAAGCGCACATCGGTCCAAGGCAGTTTTTTGAACCATCCGAAGAGACCAACCCCGCCTTTTTTGCGTCCCGTCGTCTCAAAGATCGCAAACATGGAGAATGCCGTCATCAAGGATGGAATCACTACAATCAGGGTCAGGATAACGTGAATCATTTTCCACCCTTCAGAAATTCCAGGCTCCATCAATTGGTGGTGAAAACCGACCGGGATCGAGAAGAGCAAGAGGCAGATAAAAGCCAATCGGCTCAGCGAGTCACTGAATATATGGCCGCCAATTACGCGCGGCACGCAGACATACCAGGCAATGTAGGCTGGCAAAAGCCAGAAGTAGACCAATGGATGTCCGAAGAACCAGAACAAGGTGCGGCTGAGCATGATATTGATCGTGGGCGTCCAGCCAAGCGACCAGGGAATCAGCTGGAACACGACTTCGACCGCCACAGGAATCGTTGCCACCATCCACAGGATATAGGTGGTCACGGACATGTACAGGAACAGCGGAGAATTTTGCCCTTTGTTCAAGCGTCTCCATTTGCGATAGCGCGAGAAAATCCCGAAACCTGCCAGCCAACTGCCGACGACAACCAGAGCCGTTCCGATATAAAAGATCGGCGAAGCCTTGAGCGGCGCATAAAACGTATACAAGACAGAAGCTTCATTGAGGATAATCATGGTTCCCGCCATCAAGGTACCGACCACCATCAGAATCCAGCCAGACCATCCCCAGCCCAGTGCGGAGCCGTGCAACGTCCCGCCTGTCGTCTTGGCTACCCCCGAGTAGAGGAACCCGATGATGAAGAACGTGGTAAAAATAAGTGCCATCAATACGCCATGCGCCGTCAAAATCTGGTAGTAGTTCATCCAGCTCGGCAGCTCGATGATTCCTCCCCGCACCATGCCCTGCAGCATACCCGCCAGTGCTGCGACACCGAATGCGATGTACGCCACCCAGACGTATGCCAGACTGAGCCGGGCAGCAGGTCTGTCAACGGCTGCCGCCTTGGTTTGATCTTTTTGCAAGATATTCATCTTCGTCACCTGCCTTTATTTCACAATAATCGTAGTCGCCATCACCTGATGGCCGGCCCCGCAGTATTCATTGCAAAGAATCAGATATTCACCCGGTTCGTCAAACGTGTAGGTAGCAGAACTGATATGCCCTGGCAAAACCATGAAGTTGACGTTGGTCCCGGGAATCTGGAAGCCGTGGATGACGTCCGGGCTGGTCACATGAAAGTTAACCTTGGCCCCAAGCGGCACTTCCATTTTATTGGGGGCAAACCCGAAAGCGAAAGCCGTCATGTAGGCGTCATACTCCTGTTCGCCCACCTTTGTCAGACCAGGGTTGTCAAACGGCGGTGTTTCCGTCACCTTGGTCGGATCGATCATCGTCATATTGCTGGGCGGTGCCATCCCCATCGCGAAGGCATTGATGCATAACAAGAGGATGAACAGCGCTAGTCCGCCAGCACCCAAAATCAGCCAAATTTTTTCATAACGGTGTAAATGCATAATCCATAACCTCCCTTACATCTTCTCTTACGCCCGTTCCAGGAAAAGTCCGAAGATGCCGAACCAACTTAAGAGAATAATGAGTCCAACTATGATTACGGCAGCAAACGTCCCTTTGAGATTTTCCTGGTGCGGCTGTGTCTGTGGGGACTTTTTCATCTCGCTCTGGGTGTTTCTTTGTGTCTCCATCGCTCTAACGCTCCTTTCCTGACAGTCACATGGCGTCGTTCCTGTTACGCCTTCATTCTACCTTTGGTGCGAGCCAGAAGTATTTCAGGGAAATCCCCTATTCTGAGACAAAATCCTCCTGATATTCCCTGCTTTCTGTCACAATCTGGTCAAAATGAAAAAACGACCCTGATCAGGTCGTCATTCCATACGTAGGCATGCCCTTTTTATTCGAAATCAAGCCACCCTTTTTTGATCGCATAGCGAACCAGATCGGGGCGCGTGCGAAGATGCAGCTTCTCCATGATATGCGCTTTGTGCGACTCCACCGTTTTGACCGAAACCACCAATTGCTCTGCGATTTCCTTATTGCTGAAGCCTTTGGCGATCAGAACCAGCACTTCTTTTTCACGATCCGTCAGAATTTCATACTTCGCTTGTTCTTCCCCATTTTTCACCATGTGCAAAAACTCTTCGATCAGCGATTTGGTAGCCGAAGGATAGAGATACGCCAATCCCTGATTCACCGTACGAATCGCGTGAATCAAATCCAGATCCGGGGCGCTTTTTAAAATGTACCCGGCAGCGCCTGCCTGCAGCACCCGGAACAAATACTCCTCATCATCATGCATCGTCAGCACCAGCACCTGAATCTGAGGGGCGGTTTCCTTCAATCTGGCGGTAGCCGTCAGCCCGTTTTCTCCAGGCGGCATGCTCAAATCCATCAGTACGACATCGGGGTTTAGCTCCAATGCCTTTTCACAGGCTTCCTTCCCGTCAGCGGCATAGCCGACTACCTGCATATCCCCATGAGCTTCAAGCAGCATTCCCAAGCCCGACCTGACAATCGCATGGTCGTCAGCGATCAGCACGCGAATCGTCATCTTTTGTCCCCTCCTTTGGCAGTGGAATGCGGACGATCAACGTGGTGCCGTCGTCAGGTGCAGAGCGAATATCGACCGTGCCTCCCAAAAGCTGGGCTCGCTCCTTCATGCCGAACAGCCCCAGTCCTTTCCCTTCTTTCATGGCTTGCCCGACATCGAAGCCAATCCCGTCGTCCACGATGGTCAACACAATTTCCTTTTCCCGATCTTCAAACACAATCCCCAGCTTGGTTGCATGCGCATATTTGGCGGTATTGGTCATTGCTTCCTGCAGTATCCGGTACAGCGCTGTCTCGACCGCTGTCGAGTATCGGCGCCGCTCCCCTTGCACATGCAGCTCCACCTGGATGTGGAAGCTTTTCTCTACCCGCTTCATCAGCGACCGCAATGCAGGCAACAGCCCCAGATCATCCAGCGCAGAGGGGCGCAGCTCCAGGGCCATGCGCTTTACTTCCTCCATCGCTTTGGCTGTCATCTGCAACAGGTCATTGACGTGCTGTTTGATCGGATCGTTCAGATTCTCCTGCCCGATGACATTGAGCCCGACCAGAATGCTGTAGAGCGCCTGCCCGACTCCATCATGCAGTTCGCGGGCAATTCGCTTGCGTTCTTCCTCCTGCGCCTGAATGGCAAAATGGGTCAGCTTGTGCTGGTGCCGCTCCTTCTCCGTCTTCTGCTGAACAGACATGTCGCGGATGATCATGACCAGCTTGCCTTTTGATTCTGCCGGAAGCTGTGCGGAGCTGGCGGCTACCGGGTGTTCACGTCCTTCCTTGGTGCGCAAACGCATTTCAAAGGAAGGCATCTGGACTTGCTTGAAAAAGCAGTCCGCACATGTGGAGTCCTCCATGCAAGTCGCCATGCCCAGACACAATTCACAGATATGCTTCTTCCCGATCAGCTCTTCTTTGGTCCACCCCGTCATCTGCTCCAGGGCTGTATTTACCATCACAATCCGTCCTGCATCGTCCACAACCAGGATCGCATCACTTACGTTGGCAAAGATGGATTCCAGCAAAAAGACATCTTCCCCTGACTGCACTTGCTCTGTAGGCAACGTATCCATGCGCTCCTCCTTCGAACACCTGTATTCTTAACGCTATTGTAGTGGGAACAAGCGCGAAAGTGTATCAGGGAATTCCCTTAACAATGTTTTTTGCTGGTTTGTTGCCTGCTTCATACAGACTCCATATAACTGTAGAAAGCCATGATCTGGAAAAGATGGGGTGATGGATTTTCATGAAAAGTGAACGAACCTGGTTGTTAACCGGGGCAACCACCTTGTTTATCGTAGGGACTGATGTCTTTATCATGTCTCCGCTTCTACCCGCCATCGCTGATGAATTTGTCTTAACGCCTGCACAGGCAGGGTGGCTCGTTACGATCATGTCGATTATGTACGCCTGCGGCTCCCCCTTTATGGGGTCCCTGTTTGACCAACTGCATGCCAAACGCAGTCTCATTTTATGGGGAGGCTTGATCGGATTTTGCCTGGCAAATATTTGGACGGGTATGTCCACCTCTTTTCTGATGCTGCTTTGCAGCCGTGCCGTTGCGGGTCTTTCGCTGGCTGCCATCGCTCCTTGTGTATATGCCTATGTCAGCGACCTCGCTCCCCCCGGTAAACGCGCCGCTTGGCTGTCCTTCATTGTATCGGGCAATCTGACAGGTTTGTGGGTAGGTACACCGCTTGGCACTTTACTTGCCGACCATGGCGGCTGGCGCTCCCCTTTTTGGCTAATCGCCGCAATCAGCTTTGCACTTGCCTGGATGAACCTCGCGATCTGGCCCAAAACCAAAAGAAGTCACACTCCTGCCAATACCGCTGGGCCTGCACCCGTCCTTTCCATGCTGCGATCTGTCCTCGTCACCGTCTATTGGGCTATTGCGATCTACGCGGTGTACACCTACCTCGGGACAACCTTTATCCAGGAGACGGGATTATCCTCCTCCCAGCTTGCTGCCACGCTGATTGCCTACGGGCTTGGCGCCATGTTGGGCAGTCTTTCTGGTGGAAAGCTGGCTGATCGTTGGGGGGCAAAAGCAATCTCTTCGACCAGCTTGTTTGGTCTTTTTCTCATGCTGGTTGCCGTTGGACTCTTTTACCGGGAGATGCCCTGGGTGTACCTCCTGCTTTTTTCCTGGTCAATTATTGGCTATGCTTTTGTGCCTTCCTACCAATCGAGACTTGCCTCTGAATACCCCTCTCATCTGGGATTGATTATGGCCTGGAACATCACCGGCATGTATGTGGGCATGACGATAGGCTCCTATCTGGGCGGCATGCTCTATGAGGTTGGCGGTTTTGTCAGTATCGTCTCTTTAAGTGCCGTGATTGCCTTGCTTGCGGGCTTCTCCAGTGTGCGTGGGACGCCCGTAAAAAAAGAAGCGGCCCGACCTGAGCCGGACCACTTTCGTTTGTAATTAATTTTCTGCCGGAATTTCGACTACAAGCTTTTCCGCTACCCCTTGCGGTGGCAGGCTGCGGGTCAGTGTTGGACCATAGAAGGCATATACTCTCATTTCCGGTTTCAGATCTTCCGGCTTCATTGCCTTCTGGTCGCGGGCATTGACAATCACGGTTTCTTCCGTAATTGTCAAGACTACATGGTCTTGGGATCCTTCAGACAGGGCCTCGCCTTCTACATTTACTCGATAGGCGCCATTCTGACCCTTCTCCACGCTGACCAGACGGCCTCCTGTACCCAGCACTTCCGGGGACTCCAGACTGCTTTTCACCACGATGGTAAAGACACCGGTCTGCGGCGGCATGCTCATTGCCATGAATTTCGCATGTGTCGCTTCTACTTCCATACCCATTTTCAAATCTTCCGGCTTTAATTCCTTGCCATCTGCAGACGTGATTTTGGTATCTTCGTTGAGATGCAAGATGATCCCGGTCTCGTATCCATTCAGCAGGATCGAGTATTTACCTTTTTCATTTTTCGTTACTTTGGTGACGTTCCCGACGACAGGAGGAGCCGCCTCTTTTTCTTCTTCCACTTTGACCGTGTCCTCTGTTACATTTACTTCCGCTTGCAAAATGTTCTCGACAAAAGCTACTGGCACATATGTAGTGCCGTTGTAAAGCGTGTTCTGATCCTGATCCAGTGCAACCTGTCCCGAGATCTCGCCCTTCTTCACTTCTGCTGCTTTTGTTTGCGGATTCCAAGCTACCTGAAATCCGAGCGATTCCGCTACTGTCCGCAGGGGCACCAGCACCGTTTGCTGGTTCTGAATCGCCATTTGCTCTATTTTATTCCCATTTACCAGAACGGAAAGCTCTTTTCCCTGCAAGGGTGCTGCCGTAACCATGTTCGTTCCCAAAACGGCCATTGCCGCTAATGTCATCATACCAGTACGGATTTTTTTCATGATGCTTCGCCTCCATTATCATCTGTTCATGTACTTAGTCTGTCATCAAATGAGACGAAGCCATTCATGAAACGTTTCAAGGTTGTTCCGGATTGTCTGGCGAATAGGCATTTCGCGGCATCGGCACGTCCGGTTTCCCTGTCGGATTGTTGTAGAGATACTGCGGAACCTTACCGACGATCAAGGCTTCCGTGATGGGGATTTTGGTCGTGACCAGCTGCTGTTCGGTCGCAAACGGAATAATAATGCGCAAATTTACTTCAACGTTGATATAGACCGTGACCAACACCATGTTGATCCCCGCTTGTTTCATATCTGTTTCCAGACGTGTCTTGACAGCGCCGATGGGAGCAAACGAAATGGGGACATCCGGTCCGATGTGTTCAAGAAAGACGTTTTTGGTCGCCACCCCGAGCGGGATCGATGTTTGCACATCCTCCCGCTCGAACTCCTGGAGGCGATTTTGAATGCGGGAAGTCGTCTCCCCTACGATCCGGGAATACTCTTTGAAGTTGAAATTTACGGCTCGAATCACGCCGTCCTGGTCCTTTTCCATCAATACGATCTGATTGAAGTCCACTCCTTGCTGGCTGATTCGTTTGGTGACCGCATCCGTGATGGCAAGCTTTGCAATCTGCTCTGCCTTGGCTTGCGCGATCAGCATCAGCGTAGGCTGCAGCCTGCGCTCTGCAACCACAAACAACAAGATCAGAATGGCTATGGTAATCAGGATACCGGCTATGATCCGTTTCCCTCGTCTGCCCCGCCGGCCCCGCCGTCTTCTCTGAAAGCGCACTTGCGATCCCCTTCCCTGCCTGACGATGCCGATCGGCCTGGTTTATCTATGGACGAACCGTACGCATGGACGAGCTTTTCTTTTTGGGTGCTGCTTTCTTTTCTTTAGAACGTCCGCCATACAATACGCCGCCAATCCCCGCTACAAAGGTCGGAATCCCCGAGGTGACAAGGATCAAGGCCCAATCCCGGAAGTTCAGGTCAGTGGTTTTGAAGATCGGCTGCAAGGCATCGATATATACCACGCCCAATACCAGGACCAGAGAGGAGACGACCGCCCAGACCAGGTATTTGTTTTCAAAAATATTGCGGTGAAAGACGCTGTATTGGCTGCGGCAGTCAAAGACGTGGATCAATTGCGCCATCACGAGAGTAACGAAGGCAACGGTCTGTGCATGCACGAGATCGTCCGGATTTTCTTGGAGCGTGAGCCAGAATGCCAAGAGTGTCATCGCTCCGATCAAAAATCCGCGGCTGATGATTTTCCAGCCAAGACCGCGACTGAAGATGTTTTCGTTCTTGTTGCGCGGCTTTTGATACATCGTATCCCGCTCCGCCGGGTCGACACCCAGTGCCATCGCTGGCAGGCCATCGGTCACCAGATTCACCCATAAAATCTGGATTGGCACCAGCGGCAGCGGCAGACCCAGCAGCATAGCGAAAAACATGACGAGGATTTCTCCGACGTTGGAGGCTAACAGATAGCGGATAAACTTGCGAATATTGTCGTAGATGTTGCGTCCTTCCTCCACGGCGGCGACGATAGTGGCGAAGTTGTCGTCACGCAGTACGAGATCAGCGGCTTCCTTGGTCACATCCGTCCCGGTGATGCCCATCGCGATGCCAATATCGGAGGTTTTGATCGCCGGAGCATCGTTGACCCCGTCACCCGTCATCGCTACGACATGTCCTCTGCTCTGCAGGGCGCGCACGATCCGCAGCTTATGCTCTGGCGAGACGCGAGCGTAGACGGAGACGCGCTCGGCGTATTCCGCCAGCTGGTCGTCCGACATATTGTCCAGCTCTCGGCCCTCCAGCACTTCCCCGTATCCGCGCGTCATCCCGATCTGGCGGGCGATAGCTTCTGCCGTCACCTTGTGATCCCCGGTAATCATGACCGTCTTGATTCCCGCCTGATGACACAAGGCTATGGCAGGGCGTACCTCTTCTCGCGGCGGATCGATCATCCCGACAAGTCCGACAAACACGAGATGGTTTTCCATCGATGTGTGGGGCTGTCCGGGACGATACCCTTGCAGTTGACGATAACCAAAAGCGAGTACGCGAAGGGCGCGCGCCGCCATTTTTTCTGTCTGATCCAGGACCTGATGGCGCAGAGTGGCGGAAAGCGGCTGCAGCTCTCCCTTCCAGAGAATATGCGTAGACCGGGCGAGTACGGCCTCAGCCGCCCCTTTCGTCAACAAGGTATAGGTCCCGTCTGTTCCTTTTTCCACAACGGACATCATTTTGCGCTCTGAATCAAAGGGGTACTCCTCCACCCGAACCGACTGCCCGTTCTTGCTGCGATCAGAGCCTGTGCCTTGTCCTTTTGCCGCCAAGACTTTCAAGGCTCCCTCGGTCGGATCTCCCATGACGTGCCAGGTGCGAGTCGTCTTGCCCATGCCCAGCAGCTTGCGAGCGCTCTGCTCCTCGCTGGTCAACGTGGCATTGTTGCAACGGTCCGCAATGCGCAGAATCTGGTTCAAGGCACCGTCTCTGGATGGCGACACCGTTTTTCCATAGAGGTGAAAAGCTCCCTGCGGCTCATACCCTCTGCCGCTCACCTCGTACATGGTGTCACTGTGCCACACATGGGTGACGGTCATCTTGTTCTGCGTCAACGTTCCGGTCTTGTCTGAGCAAATGACTGAGGCGCATCCCAACGTCTCCACGGACGGAAGCTTGCGAACGATGGCGTTGCGCCGAATCATGCGCTGCACGCCTAAGGCAAGCGCAACCGTCACGATCGCAGGAAGGCCTTCTGGTATGGCTGCGACTGCCAAGCTCACACCTGCCAGGAACATGGTAAACAGTTCATGGCCATGCCAAATCCCCGCCACGATCACCACGATGGTCAGCAAGACGGCGACGACGACCAGCATCTTGCCCATCTGCTCCAGTCTGACCTGCAACGGCGTCTCGGCTTCCACCGCTGTGTTCATCAGATGCGCAATTTTTCCAATCTCGGTGTTCATTCCTGTCTCGACGACAATGCCGCTTCCTGTCCCTCCGGTGACCATTGTCCCCATGAACCCTAGGTTTTTCTGATCTCCGAGCGGAACCTGTGC
>DASQMM010000257.1:0-8838 GCA_035645495.1 Brevibacillus sp.
TGCTGTCACAGATGGCTCTGGGAGGTTTGTTCGAGGATTGCGCCGGAGTGATTTTCGGGACCTGGACCAACTGCGAGCCGAAAAAGAGGGAAGGCTTCTCGGTTTGGGATGTGGTTCAAAATATTGTCGTTCCTTACCAGAAGCCGACGATTTGGAACATTCAGATCGGACATGGCGCTGTAAACATGGCGTTGCCGTTTGGAGTAGAAGCGACGCTGGATGCCACAGCCGGAAAACTTACCATTGAGGAGAGTGTAACGATATGAGCGGAGTAGGAAAAGAGCAGGTTTGGCAGCAAGCACAGGAGATTTTGCCGTGGCTGATTGAAGTCCGCCGGGATTTTCACCAGTATCCGGAGATCGGACTGGAGGAATTCCGTACTCAGGAGCAAGTCATGCGATACTTGGATGAAATGGGCATCCCCTACACCAAGTCGGCAGGAACTGGCATCGTCGGATTGATCCAGGGAGGACGCCCAGGAGCGACGGTCGCCCTGCGCGGGGATATGGATGCACTGCCGATCCTGGAAGCAGAGGACCGGGAATACCGCTCGAAAATCCCCGGAAAAATGCACGCTTGCGGCCATGACGCGCATATGACCTGTTTGCTCGGGGCTGCGCGCATCTTGAACACATACAAAGCCGAGCTGGCGGGGAATGTAAAGCTCTTTTTCCAACCGGCAGAGGAGACGGTCGGCGGCGCATTGCCGATGATCAAGGAAGGCGTGCTGGAAAATCCCAAAGTGGATGCTGTCTTTGGCTTGCATGTATCCAGTGATATTCCGTCGGGACACATCGGAGTCAAATACGGTCAGATGAACGCCTCCTCCGATGATTTGAGCATCATCGTACGCGGTGAAAACGGGCATGGCGCGTATCCGCACAGCGGGCGCGACGCCATCGTCATCGCGGCGCATGTCATTACCGCCCTGCAGACGATCGTCAGCCGCAACGTCGACCCGCGCAGAGCGGCGGTCATCACAATCGGAATGATTTCCGGAGGCACAGCGAACAATATTCTGGCACAGGAGGTCAAGCTGACCGGAACGATTCGGACGCTGGAGCCAAGCGTGCGCGAACAGGTGAAGGAAAGAATTCAAGAAGTGGCCGCGTTGACCGCCCGCGCTCTCGGCGGCGAAGCAGAAGTCACCTATGAGGAAGGCTATACGTCCCTAATCAATAATGATGCATTGGTGGATCTGGTAAAACGAAACGGCGAAGAGCTCCTTGGTGAACAGCATGTGCGGATCAATGAACTTCCTAACATGGGAGTCGAGGATTTTGCCTACTTCGCCGAGAATGTCCCCGGTGCCTTTTTCCATCTGGGAGTGCGCAACGAAGAGACGGGGTGCGTCTATCCGGTCCACCATCCAAATTTTGATCTCGATGAACGCAGTCTGGCGGTAGGTGCTGCCATGCAGGCTTTGAATACACTGGTTTACCTGAAGGAGAACGAGCAGCGATAGGGGAGGCGACAGCAAAGGGTGATCGCGAATAGGATGCGGCTTGCGGCGGGAACACTACAGACGCTATGAGATTTTTCCATGAAAGGAAGCGAGCCGTAGTATGAGCATCACGATGAGCCGTCCTGTCACTGAGGTCTTGAACAAGCAGGTTGCGAACTGGTCTGTGTTGTTTATCAAACTGCACCATTATCACTGGTATGTGAAGGGCTCCAACTTTTTCACCCTGCACGCCAAGTACGAAGAGCTGTACAACGAAGCCGCGACGTATGTGGATGAACTGGCTGAGCGTATGCTGGCCAAGGGAGGAAAGCCTGTCTCGACCATGAAGGCCTGTCTGGAGCAGTCCTCCATCAAGGAGGCAACGGGCGGAGAGTCTGCCGAACAGATGGTGCAGGCGACGATTAGCGATTTCCAAACCTTGATCAAAGAACTGAATGAAGGAATTGCCGCAGCCGAGGCGGAGGATGACGAAGCTACCGCAGATATGCTGACCGGGATGATCGGCAGTCTGGAGAAGCATGTCTGGATGCTGCAGGCTTTTGTGGGGAAATAGGCAAGGAAACGAAGAGGAGCTGATGCCGTCATTTGGGCGTGGTCAGCTCTTTTTTATGTACACAACTTGTCAATGCCTGCTGATCAGGTAGGCGGTCAGGAAAGAAAGTTGAATGGAGATAACAAACGATGTAAAAATTTTACTCTTCCTAATTATACTATATTTATAGATTCGGATTGCACCAACATTATTCCCAAGCGGGGGCTACTGGTGTAAACTAGCTGTGTGACCGGAGGAAAGCACTTTCAAGATGGAAAGGATGTACACTTTCATGGCATCACCATACGTAACCTTTAACCGCGAGCAATGGAAGTCTCTGCGAGCTTCTACGCCGCTGACCATATCGGATGAAGAGCTGGCCTGTTTGCAGGGCGTCAACGAGAAGATCTCGATGGACGAGGTCTCTGAAGTTTATTTGCCACTCTCCCGATTATTGAATCTGCACGTAGGGGCGACACAGGAGCTGCATCAGGGTACGCATACGTTTTTGGGAATAGAGGATGCCAAGGTTCCTTTCATCATTGGAATTGCCGGGAGTGTTGCCGTCGGAAAAAGCACGACGGCGCGTATTTTGCAGACGCTGCTCTCCCGCTGGCCGAACCACCCCAAAGTGGAGCTGGTGACGACGGACGGTTTTCTCTATCCCAATCGCGTGTTGGAAGAGCGAGGGATCATGAAGCGAAAAGGCCTTCACGAAAGCTACGATTTGCGCCGCTTCCTGCATTTTTTATCGGAAATCAAATCAGGAGAGCCGGAAGTATCCGCTCCTGTCTACTCTCACCTGGTCTATGACATCGTGCCAGATCAGTGGCAGACGGTAAGGCAGCCGGATATTTTGATCGTAGAGGGATTGAACGTCTTGCAGCCCCCCAGGGACAAGAGCCTGTCAGAGCTGTTCGTGTCTGATTTCTTCGATTTCTCCATCTATGTGGATGCGAAAGAACAGGATATTTTCCAATGGTACGTGGAGCGGTTCAAGGTGCTGCGCCAGACGGCATTTTCCAATCCGGCGTCGTATTTCCGCCGCTACGCAAGCCTTTCAGACGAGGAAGCGGTCGAGGTCGCAACAGGCATCTGGAAGGAAATTAATGAAATCAACCTGCGAAAAAATATCCTGCCGACTCGTGTGCGTGCACGTCTGATTCTCGAAAAGGGACAAGACCACAGCGTGCAGCGTGTGAAGCTGCGCAGGCTGTAACATAATAAGACGACGAAGCAGGGGGCGACTCCTGCTTTTGTTGTACAGGGAGGACCAAAATGAAACTGATAAGTGCCTGTTTGATCGGCTGTGAATGCCGCTACGATCAGAGATCCTGCCGTACGGATCTAGGAGAGCAACTGCTGAGCCAGGGCAAAGCGATTCCTGTTTGTCCCGAGCAGTTGGGCGGTCTGCCAACCCCGCGCCCGCCAGCCGAGATTGTCGGAGGCGATGGCTTTGATGTCCTGGATGGCCGGGCCAAAATCGTAGACAATCAGGGAAATGATGTAACCGATATATTTTTGGCTGGCGCTCATCAAGCATTGAAAATCGCTCAGACAGCTGGTGTGACATCCGCTATTTTAAAAGAAGACAGTCCCTCATGCGGAAGTTCATTCATCTACGACGGCACCTTTACGGGTAAAAAAGTACAGGGTGTTGGGCTTACGGCCGCACTCTTCCTGCGTAACGGGATTGAAGTGAGCTCGGAGCGGATGAAGTAGTTTACGAAAACATCCCGATAAAGCGCTTGGCTGCCTTGGATAAATGGCGTCCCGACTGCCAGACGACAGCGGCAGCGGACTGAATCGAGGTTCCGGTAATCTCGATCCCGCGTATCTGTTCGCTGCGGTGGGTCTCCCAGGCCGAGCGCGGGACGATGGAGCAGCCGACTTGTGCCGCCACCAGATTGACGGTCAGGGAAATATCGGGGCACTCGCAGATGACATGCGGGGCTGCTCCCAGCCGTTCGAACTCCTTGATTAGCAAATCATATATCCCCAAGCCCGGTGTGCTCGGCATGATCAAGGGCAGCTTGGCGATTTCGCTCATGTGGATCTGGTTAGCCGTTGCATAGGTGGAGGCGGTCGGAACGATCAAGACAAACGGTTCTTCCTCCATGGGAATCGTCGTGCAGTTCGGCAGGGAGTGAGGGAGCCTGACGACAGCGACCTCAATCACTCTTCGCTCCAGCCACTGCGTCAGAAGCTGGGTATCCCCCTTCCACACCTTGTAGGTGATCAACGGGTATTTTTGTTGAAACTGCTGGATTTGTTCAGGCAGGCGATAGGCGGACAGGGCGCTCACCCCAATGGAGAGAGTACCTCGGATGCCTTCGCCAGTCTCTTTCACTTCAGCGATGGCTTCCTCCATCTGATGGACGATGTTGACCGCTTGCTTGTACAAGGAGTGACCAGCTTCGGTCAGCTCGATGCGTTTTCCCGAGCGCTCCACGAGAGGAGTCCCCAGTTCTTCCTCCATCTGCTTCAGTTGTTGGCTGAGCGGCGGCTGAGCCATGTTCAAGCGCTTGGCGGCTGCCGTGATCTGTCCCTCCTCGGCGATGGCAATAAAATAGCGCAACTGGCGAATATCCAAAATGCAGTTCTCCTTTCCAAGAACTATATGAAAATGATATGAAAGATAGATCAAACGGATATTTTTCATATTGATAAGGCTATGATAGCATAGTTCCGTAGCTTCATATGGAATAGAAAGAAGGGAACTACCTGTGCGTACGTGGCTAGAAAAAGTCTTTCACCTACGCGCTTGCGACACGACGTTTCGACGGGAGCTCATGGCCGGAGGAGTCGGCTTTATCACCGTTGTCTACATCATTGCCGTAAACGCTTCGATTCTTGAGGACGCGGGAATACCGCTTGCTGCGGGTATTCTGGCAACAGTCCTGACTGCCTTTGCGGGCGCGATCCTGATGGCATTTTGGGCCAATGCCCCGATTATTTTGGTGCCCGGAATGGGGATTAACGCGCTCTTTACCTATACGCTATGTCATTCGATGGGGCTTAGCTGGCAAGAGGCGCTGGCGGCTGTCTTCGTTTCGGGTCTGATCTTTAGCGCCATTGCCTTTACGCGAGCAGCACAGCTCATCTCCAATGCGATACCGGCTTCGCTGAAGGAAGCCATTACCGTCGGGATCGGATTGTTCCTGACGTTCATCGGGCTGCAAAAAGGCGGCTTGATTGTCACTAATCCGACCACCTTCGTGGCGTTGGGAGACTTGTCCAGCCCGGCTGTCATCGTGACGATTGTGACGTTGATTATTACGTTGATTTTGTTTGTCCGCAATGTTCCGGGCAATTTTTTAATCGGGATTGCCGCAGGTACAGGTCTAGGAATCCTGCTCGGGGTAGTGGAGCCGGGATCAGGAGGTTCATTTTCTCTGGCGGAGTACGGCGAAGTATTTGCTGGCTTCTCCTTCGCCGGGGTCGGGAAGCTGACGTTCTGGATCGCGACTTTTTCACTGGCGATGGTGATCGTGTTTGAAAATATCGGCTTGATTCACGGCTATACCACGATGATTGAGAAGCCCCAGAAATTTCGCCGCTCTTTGCAAGCGAACGCTGTATCTGCTGCGCTCTGTGGGGTGATGGGAACCAGCCCGACGGTCGCGACCGCTGAGAGCGCTGCGCTGATTACCGCAGGCGGGAGGACAGGCATGGCGCCACTGGTGACGGGAGCTTTGCTGTTGCTGTCGCTTGGGCTCTTGCCGGTGGTTAAAATGATTCCTGACGGAGCGATCGCGCCTGTGCTGATCATTATCGGTGCCCTGATGCTGCAAAACGTGGAGAAGATCAACCTGAAGGATTTCAGCGAGGGCTTCCCGGCGTTTTTGATCATCGCGATCATTCCTTTGTCCTACAGCATTGTGGATGGCATCGCGTTCGGCTTCGTAGCATATCCGCTGCTGAAACTGGCTTTGGGGAAAAGACGGGAAGTGCCAGCCCTGTTGTACGTGATCTCCGGATTGTTTTTATTGAATTTGATCCTGCCTGTGTTGGCTTGATGGGAGGAGCCTTTCGATGATCTACGAAATGACGGTTCAAGTGCGAGTACGCGATTTTGAAAAGGGACGAGAATGGTACAAGATTTTGCTGAATAAAGAACCCGATTTCGAACCTCACGAGGACTTTGCGGAATGGGAGCTGATTCCCGGCTGCTGGCTGCAAGTGGCAAAAGGAGAGCCCGCAGCCGGAAGCGGTCCGCTGCGACTGGGTGTCACGAAGCTCGAACAGGAGCGGGAACGCATCATCGGGCTGCTGGGTGTCGAGCCATTTGAGATTTTCGCTAGAGAAGAAGTCCCTGTGAGATGGGCAACCTTTGCGGACCCCTGGGGAAATCGGCTTGGATTGTTTGAGTACAAAGATCCGCAGGAGATGGGGCAGCGGATCAGTGTGATTTTGGGAACGAAAGCAGAGTAAGAAAGACCGTCTGTGCAAGGGACAGGATTCCTCGTACAGACGGTCTTTTTCATGAGGGAAGGGAGGCTCCATCTGAGCATTACGAATCATTGTTGAGGGACGGGTTATTTCCCGGTGCCTGTACGTCGGGTTTTGCATTTGCCAACCAAAATGAAAAACCGTAGAATGACAGCATGTCAGTAAACATCGCGAATTCGAAAACTTCGCATTCGTAAAGCCAGGAGGCCGTATTACCCGATGTACAATCTAACTCTCGGAGTGCTGTTTGCACTCGTCAACTTTGGACTATTTCTTCTTTGTTACCGCATGTTTGGCCGAATGGGTCTCTATGCGTGGGTTGGGGTAGCTACCGTTCTCGCCAACATCCAGGTCGTGAAAACAATTGAAATGTTTGGACTCGTGATGACGCTTGGCAATACGATCTATGCGTCGATTTATCTGACAAGCGATCTTCTCAATGAAAAATACGGTGAGAAGGCGGCGAAAAAAGCCGTCTGGTTCGGTTTTTTTACCCTGATCACGACGACGATCATCATGCAGTTGGTCATTCTTTTTGACCCTACTGAGACAGATATAGCTCAGCCATCGCTGGAAGCCTTGTTCGGACTGATGCCGCAGTTGGCCTTGGGCAGCTTGTGCGCCTATCTGCTCAGCCAATTCGTCGACGTGAAAATCTACACCTGGCTGAAGAAAAAATGCCCGCACCCCAATCAACTGTGGATTCGCAACAACGGCAGCACCATGATCAGCCAACTGCTCGACTCCCTGACGTTTTGTACCATTGCCTTTTGGGGACTCTATCCCATCGGCGTCTGGGCCGAGATTCTTTTGACGACCTACCTGATAAAATTCGTCGTCTCAGCCGCGTCTACGCCAGTGCTGTATATCGCAAGGAGTATGAAAGTCCCGGAGGAATGAAAAAGAGGGGTTCCAGGTAGATGATGGCTACCTGAGAACCCCCCATTTTTTTATTCTTATTTTTTCCCGTAACACGCTGGCGACTAGGAGAAGAAGATTTCCGGACGAGCTCCTTGCGGAGTCCGACCCAGCGGAGCGGCGAGTGGCGGGAAAAAGAATCGCAACCCTGCATCACTGCGAAGTTTCCGCTGCTTTTGCGATTCCCCGCCACTCGCTGCGCAGCGGACAGTCCCCACCCTCAGCGGGACGCAGAACGGGGCGGAGACCGGAAATCTTCTTCTCCTCTCCCAAGCCCCATTCCGAGCGCTTTTCCAGCCAGTGGGTTACAGGAATTACACCCGCGCCATGCCCATCGCCAGCTCGACCTTATGCAGCATCCGGTTAGCGGCTTCATTCGCTTTCTGAGCTCCCGCCGTCAAGATATCATCCAGCTCGGAAGTGTGGAAAAGCTGGTCGTAGCGCTCCTGAATCGGACGCAGTGTCTCGACGACGACTTCCGCCAGATCTGTTTTAAACGCGCCGTAGCCTTTCCCTTCATACATCGTCTGGATCTCCTCGAGCGATTTTCCGGAGCAAAGCGAGTAGATGGTCATCAGGTTGGACACGGCTGGCTTCTCGTCTTTATCATAGCGCACCTGGCTATCGGAGTCCGTCTGCGCCCGTTTGATCTTTTTCGTGATCGTATCCGGATCGTCCAGCATGGAGATGAAGCCGCCCTGATTGGCATCCGATTTGCTCATTTTCTTGGTGCCGTCTTGCAGGGACATGATGCGTGCGCCTGTCTCCGGCAAGCGAATATCAGGAATCTTGAAGATCTCGCCGTAGCGGCTGTTGAAGCGGTTGGCCAGATCACGGGTCAATTCCAGGTGCTGCTTCTGGTCTTCGCCTACAGGCACGAAGTCTGTGTCATACAGCAGGATATCGGCTGCCATCAGCGGTGGATACGCCAGCAGTCCGCCAGGGATGGATTCGCCGCGTCCGTCCGATTTGTCTTTGAACTGCGTCATCCGCTCCAGCTCGCCGAGATAGGAGGTGCAAAGCATGATCCAGCCCAGCTTGGCATGGGCAGGCACTTCGGATTGGATGAACAGTGTCACCTTGTTCGGATCGAGGCCGACAGCCAGGTACAAGGCTGCGAGACGGCGGATGTTTTGCTTCAGGACAGCAGGGTCTTGCGGCACTGTGATTGCATGCTGGTCGACGATGCAGTAGTAGCAGTTGAACTCTTCCTGCAGCGGCACAAAATGCTTCATTGCCCCCAAATAGTTGCCTAAAGTCAGGATGCCGCTTGGTTGAATCCCGGAAAAAATGGTTTTCATCTTGATCGTACTCCTTTCATTTTTCCATGCTTGATTGCTTGCAAATGAACGCAAAAAAGGTCCATCCGCCCTGGACAGGGACGAATGAACCGTGGTGCCACCCTTTTTATTTTGCACAAGAAAAAAACATGCGCAAAATCACTTTGTTCCGTACCCGAGATCGATACGGT
>DASQMM010000258.1:0-4066 GCA_035645495.1 Brevibacillus sp.
GCCTGCAAAAATAGACGCGAACTAGGCAATCCCCACGTATTTTGGGTTATAATGGTGGGATGACACTTCGTTCGGAGGACCTGATGATATGCTGCAAAGAGAATTGACACGAGATCAAGCCATTCAGACAGGAGAACAGATCCTTGAAGTATTGGAAGGTCAAATACTGGAGAGGGGCTACACGTATTTTTCCAACGGTGTCGTATTCAACACCCGCGTGGAGGACGAAATCCTGCTAAAAAGCGATGTGCAAGGCACGCAAGTCTATCATGTCTCGCTGAATCTGCAGAGTGTGCAGGAGAGCACATGCACCTGTCCTTACTCCCGTCTGTGCAAGCATATCGCGGCTACATTTTTTCAAATGTACAGCGTGTTTGAGAATCCGCGTCATTTTTTGGCTCGCTCGCAACAGCCAAGGACTCTGAAATACTCCCCTGCCCTGCTGGTCCCCCCCTTCAAGAACGGTATTCAAAACTTGACCGGGAACCATACCGACACATCGAGGGACGGTCTATTGGACTCTTCCGCTTCTGTAACGGAATGGTGGCGATTTTTTGAGAGCTGGACGCGAAATCTTCCTTCTGCCATGGAGAGCTTCCGCGCTTCCTCCGAGCTTTTCTCCAGTTATGAGAATCTCTTGGGAATCGCCGTTTCTTGGCCGCCAAGACGAGCATCACTCTTTGCCATGCACGCAACCCTCTTTCACCTCAACCTTTTGCAGGAATTCGTGCAAACCAAGCGGCATTCCCACTGGTCTCAAGAGCTGTCACAGTCTGCAGAGCGGTTGCTGTCCAACCTGGAAGGACTACTATACTATTGGGATCCTTCCTACCTGGATGAGGGTGATCAGAAGGCTTTGACCGAGACAAAACAGCTGTTGAGCAAATGGAAAAATAAGGATGACCTATCCGTTTTCGAGATGCTTGCCTATCAATTGCTTTGGTGGAACCTGCTGCAAGCACCTGCCTGGGTCCAGGAAGAATCAAACGAACTTGACCAGAGAATCGCTGATCCGGCGATAACACCGACAGAAATAGAAAAGTGCCGGTTGCTGAAAGCCCTCTTTCTCGTGATGGATGGGAAGGATCAGGATGCGCTTGCGATTTGGCTCACAAGTAAACAGTTGCCTTTGGCGTTCTATTTGCCCTTCCTGAAGTCATTCGCTCGCAAACAAGACTGGGTACGCTTTTTGGATTGGACACAACGCCTTGAACGCCTGATTGGAACTGCCGAGAGTGGGCAATACCGATTGGTCACGGCAATTTGGCGGGAGGCCATGAAACAGGTGGGACGCGAACAGGAATGCGGCACCAAGCTCAGAGCGTTCTTGCCTGGCAGCTTCGCGGAATACGCCGCCTTTCTCTTTGATCACCAGCATTATCGGGAATGGCTGGACTTGCAGCTTTCTTACCGGATGCCTTTTCCAGAGATTCAGGCATGGAATATCAAAGCCATCGAGGAGATGAACCCGACCTTGCTCCTTCCGTTATTTCTATCTGAAGTAAATCGGCTGATTGACGAGAGAAATCGCCCCGCATACAAGGAGGCGATCAAGCTGTTAAAAAAAGTACGATCCCTGTACAGCAAGCTCAATCAGGAGATGCGCTGGAACAGCTATCTGGAGCTCTTATCTGCAAAACATAATCGGCTTCGGGCCTTCCAAGAGGAGTTAAGGAGAGGAAATCTGAACGTATGAGTACCGCGACTACACTCAAATTGAACGCTGCACAACTGACAGATGGCACTTTCCTGATTTCCGCGACGGATTCCCATCATCTCGCTGTCGCCCCCGAGGAGCTTGCCAGCTTTCTTTTTGCTTGGGATGAAAAATCGTTTTACGGCACTTTTTTGGCAAGGAACGAAGAGGGGTTGCTGCTCAGTCCGCGCGAGGCACTCTCCTTTTTTATTGATCCTCCCTGGCTGCGACACGTCCTCTATGAGCCCAGCGAGACATTTGCCGCCTATCAACGGACAGCGATGATAATCCAGCAGAGCCTCGAGTCAGGGTCTTTTCTCCCCGATTTTGCCGCATGGAAGGCTGGCTATCCTGGGTGGAAGTTCGCAGACGAGCCACCTGATCTACCGGACACCACGAGACGTTGGCTTTCTGCTGTCGTTGACGAGATGATCGCATCGCGAGGCGAAGTTGAACGCGCTTGGGAGAACTTGCAGATTCAATATTCCGCCCTCACCGTCACAGGAGAGGACTTGTCCCCGCATTTGCAAGAACAGGAATGGCTTCAATCCATCGGATGGCTGCCTGATTTGACACCTTTCCGGACTTGTCTGCAACTCCTGGAAGCCACGGAGACGGAGGACGACTGGACCCTACAATTTCACTTGCAGGATCGCGAACACCCCGATCGCCTCTACCCGATCGAGCCATCCCTCCTTTTGGCTAGACAAGGCGGATACGAAGAAATACCAGCTGCCTGGCAATCGTATGCGGACCGTATCTACAGGGACCTTGCTACATGCACGGAAGTGATGCCATGGCTGATGGCGGATGATGCTAGTGGACAGCTGCGAACACGACTCGACAATGAACATGCATGGCTTTTTCTGACGACAAGCAGCTTGCAATTGGTACAGGCTGGGATTCACGTCTTTTTACCCGTCTGGTGGGAACAGGTGCGTCGCACAAAACCGCGGCTAAAAGCAAAAATCAAGTCACATGCGGGAACGTCAGGCCCCTCGTTTCTCGGCATTTCGCAGCTTATGGATTTCGAATGGAAGCTGGCATTGGGCGATGTGGAGATCAGCGAAGCAGAATTTGCCCAATTGATTCAGCAAAAACAACGTCTGCTGAAGATCAGAGGTCAATGGGTCCAGCTGACACCGGATCTTTTCTTGCAGATGCAGGATGCCTTGAAGAAAAATCGCGGAAAAAACGCCCTGACCCTTCGCGATGTCATGAACATCCATCTGCGAGGGTTACCGGAAGAAGAAAATGAACTCCTCCCTGAAGACGACGAGCCCCAGCAGCTCTCTCTGGAGGTGGAACTGAACCGACCTTTGCAGCAATTGTTCACCCAATTGCAACAGATACAACAGATTCCGTTGCTCCCGCAGCCGCAAGCTTTCCATGGCACCCTGCGCAACTACCAGCTGGCAGGGAGCTCATGGCTGTGGTTCTTGCGGCAATATCGACTCGGCGCATGTCTGGCGGACGATATGGGACTCGGAAAAACGGTTCAGTTCATTACCTACCTGCTGTATGTGAAGGATAACGAGGAACAAAGCACCCCTTCCCTGCTGATCTGTCCTACGTCGGTAATCGGAAACTGGCAAAAGGAATTGGAACGGTTCGCTCCGTCTCTCAAGGTGGTCATTCACTATGGAAACCATCGAAAAAAACAAGAGGCATTCTTATCAGAAATCGAAGGGGCCGATCTGGTCATCACGTCGTATGCTCTTTCCCATTTGGATGAACAGGAGCTGTCCCGCGTCCATTGGAATACCATCTGCCTGGATGAAGCACAAAACATCAAAAATGCGTATACCAAGCAGGCGTCTGCTGTCCGTGACCTGCGTGCCAATCATCGGATCGCACTAACTGGCACACCGATCGAAAATCGGCTGAGTGAACTATGGTCGATCTTCGACTTTTTAAACCCGGGTTATCTGGGAGGGCTGGGTGAATTCACACAACGTTTCGTTCTACCGATCGAACGGGATCAGGACAAAACCTTGATCGCCCAAGTACAGCGTCTGATCCAGCCGTTCCTCTTGCGTCGCGTCAAGACCGATCCTTCGATTCAACTGGATCTGCCGGAAAAAAGCGAACGAAAGGAATTTGTCCCGCTAACGGCAGAGCAAGGCGCTCTTTATGAAACGGCCATCCAAGACATGTTCGCTCGCATGGAACGGGCTTCGACGATGGAGCGCCGCGGTCTCATCTTGACCACGCTGACACGCTTAAAGCAGCTTTGCGATCATCCCGCTCTCATTCTGGGCGAAATCCAAGCGCAGGATGAGATCGGGCGCTCGCACAAACTGGAGCGTCTGCTGGAGCTGGTCGAGGACATTCGCCACAAAGGGGAGCGTTGCTTGGTGTTTACCCAAT
>DASQMM010000259.1:0-10103 GCA_035645495.1 Brevibacillus sp.
ATCCACGATCTTCACGTGAAGCGTGCCATTTGGTTGAACCTCACTGACAAGCTGGAGACTCTTTTTCCTTTCCTCGGGAACGCTGCCAGTGAAATGAAGGCGAGCGGATGGAATGTGATCTGTTTTGATGATAATATCTGACGTTTGCGCCGTAACCTCCACCGAGGTAAACGCCTGGTCGACAACCCGTTGCTCATCGATATTGTTCATCGTAAAAAAGAAGGCATCACGCTGGGAAAACAGCCATATCAGACCGCAGACCCCGACGAGAAACAGCAACAGAAAGAAGCGAAACAATCTTTTTAACCAGCGAATCATCTTATTTCCCCCTGATCAACTGCACGTTAAATTGGAGATAGCGCAAGAACTGACGGTACAGCCAGACAGTCAATCGCAGCAGGCCGATTGACATCATGCCTCCCAGTCCGATCGAAGCCATCCCGCCAAACAATAGTAGGAGGCGATTTTCCGACGTCTCCATCATGTTAGGAGGGAAGAAGATAAATCCTACCGGCACCACCAGCAAGGTGGCTGCTACACTGTAAAAGGCGATCAATACGCCGACCAACCCCATAAATGGTCCCAAGACGAACAGCAGATTAAAAAAACCGAGGCTGAGCGTCGCGAGGATGGCTCTGCCGATATTGGTTGCGGAGGCATGCGTCTGTGCCTGATGGATGCGGTATCCAGCCAACAGCTCACGGGCTACAGCCTTGGGACTTCCCAACTGTTCGGCAATTTCCTGTTCGGTCTTTCCATCCTCGATTCCGTTCAAAAAATGCTCGGTGTAATCCGCGATAATGTCCAAACGCTCCTTGTCAGGCAAATCTGCAAGAAGCAGGCTTAATTCATCCATAAACTCACGCCTCGTCATATCCGAGTCCCTCCTCGATGATCCGATTCACGCCGCGGCTAAAGACATGCCACTCCAAAATCAGATCGTTCATATACATGCGACCCCGTTCTGTCAGCTGATAATACTTGCGCGGCGGGCCTTCCTGCGATTCTGCCAAGTATGTCGTAAACATCCCCTCCTGGGTCAGACGACGCAGCAAGGGATAGACACTCCCTTCGGAAATATGGAACTTTTCAGAAATGCTGGCCACCAGTTCGTATCCGTATCTGTCCCGATTGGCAGTCAGGACAAGCACGCAAAGCTCCAGCACCCCTTTTTTAAATTGAGCGTTCATATACATCACCCAGTCAGATTCTACCAGATAACTACTATACATTACAAGGTAGTAATTGGGGTGGTCGCCACACGCGTGTTCCGCCTTTTTCCTCGCCAGTACAAAAAAACAGGGAATGTGCAATCACATTCCCCGCCATTTTGCTTGACTATTCAACTTCTACGATGCGGCCTTCTACTTTTGGATTAACCACTTTTCGTTCCATCAAAGCAGCTTCAACCACGCTGTACATGGACAGCCCCGTGTTGAAGAACGGCTTGTTCAGCATTTCGTAGCCATCACCGCCGGCAGCCAGAAAATCGATGGTTGCCAGCTTGTAGGTTTTCTTCAGATCAAGCGGTTCACCTTTCACTTTCACTTCCAGCACTCGCTCACCTGCTGGCTTGCTCTTGCTGTACGTAAAGCTCATTCCGCTGATTTGCGGGAAACGGCCTGCGCCGTTTTCTACATCGCTTACACCGTTTTCCAGCGCCGCTTTCAGTTCTTCACCTGTCACCTCAACGACAGACAAGGTGTTGTTTTCGAACGGCAGCAGCGAGTAGAGATCTTTCTTGGTGATGTCGCCAGCTTCCAGCTGGGTGCGGATTCCGCCGCCATTCGCCAGAGCGATATCAGCCTCGTACCCTGGGATTGATTGGGTACGCTCTACCATGATGTCTGCGATCAGGTTCCCTACATTGGTCTCTTTCTTTCGGACCAGGTTGCGGTCGCCATCAAGAGGCACTTCGGATTTCGCAATAACCACATTCATCACGGAATCGATTTGGCTAACGATCTCTTTGACCATTTTGTCGATCTCCGGATCAGGAGTTACTGCCTCGTCATACTCTTTCAGTCCACCGCTGAAAGCGACGAGTTCTTCACCCAGGTAGTAAAGATCTGCACGACCCAAGGACTTGCCATACTCCCAGTCCTGAACGATGTACGTTCCGTTTACCACTTCAGGTGTCTTCAGTGGCGTATGGGAGTGACCGCCGACGATCAGGTCGATGCCTGGCACGTTTTCGGCAATCTCACGGTCTACATTGATCCCGATGTGGGAAACAACAATCACGTGATCCACTTCTTTTTTCAGTTCAGGAACGACGGCTTTGGCTACCTCCACAGGGCTCTTGAAGGTGAGGCCTTTGACGTTGTCCGGGTGCGTCAGGATCGGTGTATCTTCTGCGACAAATCCGAGGAAGGCAAACTTCTTGCCGCCGATTTCAGCTTTGAAGCTCGGTACAAGCAGTTCCTTGCCATCTGCCTTGAACACGTTGGCGGAGATGACAGGATGATCCAAAGAATCACGCAGCTTCAGCAATTGCTCGTAGCCGAAGTCGAACTCATGGTTCCCGGCTGCCATGACATTGTAGTCCAGGCTGTTGAGAATCGGTACGATAGACTCCCCTTTGAACTGGTTGACGAAGATCGTTCCCTGGAAGGTATCGCCTGCGTCAAGCAACAGGAAGTTTTCGTTTTCCTCACGCCATTCCTTCAGCAGGGTAGCGATTTTAGCATAGCCAAACTCTTTTTGTCCTTTATCTTCCTGGATGTGTCCATGTACGTCATTGGTATGCGCGATTGTGATATGGGTAGTGGCTGCATCTCCCAACGCCTGGAAGAATTCACCGCGGGTTACTTGCGCTTTTTGCTCCAGCTTCAGATCATATCCGAATTTTTTGGCCATTTCCACCAGTTTGGCAGAAGTTACAGGTTTTCCTGGATGGGCAAAATCAGCATCCGTAACGGCACCCTTCGCTTTTCCCCAGTTCAGAAAAGGCGTCGACCAATGACCACCAGCCGCATTCTCTACTTTTTCCTGCTTCAGCTTGGCGAAAACTACGACGGCTTCAGCCAAGGTGATATTGCGGTCGAGGGCCAAGTCCCCGTTTTGTCCCGCGGAAAGGATCGATTTTTTGACCATCCAATCTGTGTGTTGCACTGGATGAAGCGGTGCTGCGAAGGCCGATGTCGCTATCAGAGAAGCAAAGACAACCGATGCGAATGCTGTCATCGTGATCCGACGTGCTTTTTTCATCGCAAATTTCCCCTCTCTACTATGTATCTAGTAAGTCCAAACTCGTGACCATTATATCAAAATATGAAGATATTGGGTCGATAGATCGGAACATTTTACCTAAAAAATATAATGCTAGTTAGGATTCGAAAGCTGGTCGAGGAACGTTTTGATCGCTTCTGCCAGCTCTTCCGGAACCTCCAGCATCCCCATATGGCCAGCACTCGGCAATAACACCTGTTGAATCTGAGTCTTTTGAACGACAAAGGTTTTCTCAGGCGGAATGACTTGATCCTCTTTGCCTGCCACCAGCAAGACGGGCAAAGCTGTCTCTTGCAAGACATGCAGCCGATCCTTGCGATCCCGCATCGCCCTCAGGGTTAGAATCGCGCCGTTCGGATCGGTCCCATGGCCAATTTCTTTGGCCAAGGCCAGCTGCTCACGCATGGTCTGCACATGGTTCGGCGCAAAAAGCTTGGGAACCAATGCCTTGATAAAGGGCTCGATGCCATTGCTTTGGATGCTTTCCGCTCCCTTGTCCCGATTCTGGCGGGCTGCCTCGTCATCTGGAAACGGCGTGGAATGGATCAATCCGAAGCTTTTCAACATATCCGCGTATTGCTCGGCAAAAGCCAGCGTGATGTAGCCTCCGAGTGAATGGCCAAACAGGTGAAAGCGATCCAGCCTTATCTCTTGCGCCCAAGCGTGCAGATTTTCAGCAAAAAGCTCTATGGAGTAAGTCTCATCGGGACCTGGTGCCGAGCTTTCGCCGTGTCCGGGAAGATCTACGGCGATCACCCGGTGCGAGGCTGACAGCAGCGGCAGTACCCGATGCCAGTAATCACTGCTTCCGCAAAAGCCATGCAGCAAAACGATGGGGGCATCACTCGAGCCTGCTTCCTGGTAAGAGATGCGCGTACCATTTTTGAGTTGTACCTGTTTCTTCATGCTGATCCCCTGCCTTTTCCTCGTGTTCGTTGTTTAGACTGCTTCCTATTGGGGTGCCCATAGTCTTTGAGCCTCTCGCAATTGCATCCCTTCAAAAGTGAGTTTGTACACATCTGGCATCGCAAGCTGTTTCCAAAAGGAAAAGTCATACCTGCTGTCAAAATGGTTCATCGTAAGGACCATGAGATTTCCATGTGTTGCGATGACGATGTTTTCACCCGGATGGGTTTCCAGTACCCTTTTGACTGCATGCACGCCTCTGGCTCGGGCCGCTTGGTTCGTCTCTCCTCCTGGCCAAGCAAACTGCTCGTCTCCCCACAGCTTCGTCATCGCCAAAGCGAAGTCTTCGACCGGATGACTGGCTACTACTCTCTCTTTAAAATCCTCTTCCTGTTCGATTTCGATACCCAGCAATCTGCTTATCCCCTCTACCGTTTCAATGGCGCGTCTGTATGGACTGGAGAGAATTCGACTGATGTTTTCTGTTTTCAGGATTTCCGTTACTCGCTTGGCATCTTGATAGCCACGCTCGCTCAGCGGTCTGCCGTATTCATCCGCAGAATAGACAGAGTGGGCATGGCGGACGAAATAAAGACAGGTTATATTAGGGCTTGTTTTTTCGGTAAATGACAATCATTCCACCCCCTGAAATCGTCTCGCCATAATCCAGGATTTCATTGATGTCGATAACGGACCAGGGCTGTTCCCAGGACTGCCCCATTTTATTGAATACGAAGCCCGATGCGATACAATACGCTGCATGGATGTCTTCCCCAGCATGATTCTTCCATACCAGCACATCTGATGGTTGAATGTTGTCTAGCCCTGATTCATCCCGCAGCTTCAGACAGGGAATGTACCCGATCATATCCAGCATCCGAAAAAAAGGGCCTTGATGCAGCCAAAGGCGAATGATTTCCTCTGCTTGCACATGATTCTCCATGCAAAGCGCCAAGGAAGCAGCAAAACAATTCGCACCGCTTGAATCGGAAAAGCGGCCTGCATGTGAACGAAGAAGCGGAAGGGAAGCTGGATGACTAGCAGGAATCTCATCCAAATTCCATGACCGCGGTTCATGTTCCAACCTGGCCGAAAGCCAGCTAAGCAACCAATGTTCACGGGCTTCCCTGGGCAGTGCCTGCCAAATCTCGTACTTCAAAATCATGTGTCGCTTTCCCTTGTTCTGAAAAACATGTGTATCAAGGAGTCGTTTACAGGCTTCAGGGAGAGAAAAATGCCGCTCCAACCAGCTTATATATTCTGCGTCATAGACTTGTCCTCTATTGAGGCGTGCCTGTTCTTGATAGATTCGTTCCAGTAAGTCCTGTGGCAATTGAGATCTCAAGTTACTGCTGGAGGCCCATACCCAACAGTCACGGGGCAGCACCCATAGGTTATAAATAGATGCCGATTGCAGTACGAAATTAGGATGACTATCAATAAACTCTCTCCTGCTATAGACCAACATCGAGTAGCTGCGCAATAGATTGACAAGCTGAGGGTCCTCCAGGAAAAAGGGTTCTTGTTCGAGAAGAAAGGAAGAAATCCACTTGGTTAATTGGGCATCTGTGATGACCCAGTCTTTGATTTTCATCACTAAGACGATCACACCCTTTCCAAGTTTTCACATCCTCAAACCGAGACGTGCTCCTGTTTTGGCAGGCTCACTGCCTTGTCAGGCTGCAAATCCTGCTCCCAAACGACTTTCTTGACCAATGTACTTCTGCCAAGGAAGGAACTGGCCATATTGATTATCGGTCTGTTACGTGTCATCTGTTTATCTGACGATTTGAAAATGTTTCCTGCAGCAATACCGGTGATATATTCACCCCAACTGCTGTAATGCTGTTGGATATAACGGGCAGCCTCGATCTTGTAGGACCATGCTTCTTCTTTCGTCAGATACCCGTAGGCCAGCCCTACCCGACTTAGATAGATCGCCCATCCCCCTCCGAATGCCGCAATCTCGCCAGTCGGCAATTGGGGAAGAAACGTATGAACCACTTTGCGCTTGGCTTGCTTCAGATCATCCTCGGCGGTCTCCATATACCTGCGGCGTGCTGCCTCTGTCAGTGCCAATAGCTGATAATGCAATTCCTTGTATTCCATGCGTCCGCCGTCATCCAACAACCAGCGAATTCGCTCTTTCAAGGACGCCCCATCCTTTATATCCCATAACACCAAAGCCTGTTTCAACAGGTGGTTTCGAAGCCATCGCTCGATGGGATGAAACTCGTAAAGGAGATAGTAATTGGTCAGAAGACTGTCGTTACAAAAATTGGACAGACAGCGAAAGTACATCTCTAGATGCCTTTGCTTCTTCCAGCTGTAGTGCTTTCGCATACAGGGATACTCCTTTCTAGGTTGAGATAAAGCGCTCCGCCCTGATCATTCTCCATAAATTCCAGAGCAAGATCAGAATAAACAAGCGGTTGCAGATTGTAGGCAAATCGAAGAACACTTCAAGCAATGTATAAAGGATGATTGGCAGCCAGGTCATACGAAGGAATACCACTGTCCAGTAGTAGAAGGTGTGCAGACGGGCTTTGCGACGATCGGCAGGCTTTAGTGGTGGCTGCTCGTAGAAATGCTTGTTCCCCGCCATATACCAATACACAAACGTGTTGATGTGCGTGTTGTCTTGTTCATAGGATAGCTTCATTTTCTCCCTGGTTTCCTCAATCTGCCCCAGTCCGAGATGACAGCGCCCCGCCAGGCTCAGCACATGCGAATTATGAGGCTCCTGCTGAAGCAGAACATCCAAATCAGCCAAGGCCTCCTCGTATCGCTTAAGATCATGGAGCAACTGCGCCCGATGCCAATGTCCATCCCAATCTTCCGGGCGTAGCTCAATGACGCGCTGAAGACTTTCCAGCGCTTGGTCCGTTTGACCCACCGCAAGAAAATACTTGCTTCGCATCAACTCCAGATCGGGATCGTCCGTAAACATCTCATAGGCGGTATCCAGGATCTCTTTTGCTTCCTCCAGATCGCCATCGCCGAGCATCTCCTGGGCGTCTTCCCGCAAAGAGAGGTAATACTCCAAATCAAAGTCATCGATTGTCTCTAAACCGCGAAAACAATCGTAGCGAAGCTCCATCGAGCCATCGATCTGGCGGAGCATGTATTCTATGAAGTACTCTGGATAACGTTCCAGCAGTGCTTCCTTGTCCGCGCTGAATCGAAACACCTGATCCAGCACCTCCCAGACACTGCGCGGGAGATAGTGGGAATCCTCTAAAAAGGAGATCAGTCCATCCTGCAGCGACTGACTATGTTCTACATCCCAGACAATGTCTGAGTCCAGCAAAGCTTTCCAAGAGTGGGGCTCGATACGCGATGGAAAATCTTCGTACAGCTCCTCGACCTGTTCTAGAAAACGGCGGACAGGGTGTTCTTGGATTTCTGGCAAGACGATCTCATCCGACTCTTCTTCCCATTCCTCGTCCCCGTCCTGCCACATCCATTCCTCGTCGGCATTCGGATCTTCCTCATCCATGACTGCAGAAGACGGGGTCGCAGCAATATGCTTGGCTTGCTTGAGGGCTGAATCGTACGCTTCACGAAGCCGTTGATACCCTTCCGGATCATCCTCGGGGTGATGCTGCTTCAGTTTTCTGGCATATGCTTTTTTGATGGCGGATTCTTCCCCGGTCGGATCGATCTCCAAGATATCCCATACGCTCACGAGAAATCCATCCACCTTTCCATCTGCTCCAACCGTTCCTTGAATAGTTCGGTGGCTTTCTTGATCTCCTTGTCGTTTTGGGTCAGCAAGGCTTTCTCGAACTGCTGTATAGCGATGGCAATGGCTTCGCGCCGCTCTCCGAGAGCCTCTTCATACAGCCGCTCTCCTTTTGCGATGAGCAATCGGTTTTCGGTACGGTCACGCGGATGGATTTTGATATCCTCCAATTCCCGCAAACGAGCCTCGATCTGTTCCTTGGTCATGCTGCCTTCATTTTGTTCGATCACGACTCGCTTTTTCTCCCCTGTCGAGACGCTGACTACCTCGACCTCGAGAATGCCGTTGATATCATAGGTATAACGGACGTCAATCGACTGCTCACCCGCCGGGGCAGGGGGAATCTTGATTTGCATCTCGCCTAGCTTGATATTATGTTCGACTAGCCGACTCTCCCCCTGATAAACGGCGACAGTCAACCGTTTTTGATTGTCGTATACGGTGTACAAACGCTCAACCCGACTGACCGGAATCGGCGTGTTTCGTTCGATGATCGGGAAAAAGTGGCCGGATGACAATTGGCCATTCCCCAACTCCTGGACGACACTTGTCCCCAGCGTATAAGGGCAAACATCCGTGAGAATGATTTCCTCCAGAGCTTGATTGCGTTGTTTCAAAGCCGTCTGGATCGCCGCTCCCAAAGCAACGGTTTCATCTGGATTGATATTGGTGTATGGCATGCGTCCGAACATACGTCCGATGACATGCTTGATCAGCGGAAGCCGTGTCGCACCGCCGATCAAGATAACCGCGTCGAGATCGGACGGGGAGAGCGAGGCGTCCCGCAATGCCCGTTCGATAGGCTTGCGCAGCCGCAGCAACAGCGGATGAGCCAGTTTTTCATACTCCGTCCGATCCAGCCGCAGCTCGTAGGATTGATCCTGAATCGTCAGGCTCATCGTTGCACTGGTTTCCTGGCCCAGGGCGAGCTTGCAGGTTTCGGCCTGTTTATAGAGCGCCGATTGGGTTTTGGTGTCTAGGGAAGTGAACTCCAGCTTGTGTTTTTCCAGAAAATGCGCAATTAGGATTTCTGTAAAATCTTCTCCACCGAGAAAATTATCCCCGGCGATGGATTTGACATCCATAATGCCTTCAAACAGCTCTAGCACGGAGACGTCAAACGTCCCTCCTCCAAGGTCAAAGACGAGAAACTTGGTTTCCGGCTTTTCCTGATGCAAGCCATAGGCAATGGCTGCCGCTGTCGGCTCGCTGATCAGACGCTCTACTTTCAATCCCGCGATTTCCGCCGCCCGCTTCGTCGCTTTGCGCTGGGAATCATTAAAATAAGCGGGAACGCTGATTACCGCTTCCGTGATTTCTACTCCCAAATAAGCCTCGGCATCCGCTTTCAAGGATTTCAGGACAAAGGAGGACAGCTCTTCGGGAGTGAATGTATGTTGTCCCAGTGTGTACTTTTTTTCCGTACCCATAAAACGTTTAAAGGTAGACGCGGTCAGATGCGGATGGGTAATCAGCCGCTCTTGCGCGATTCGTCCTACCAAAATGCTGCCATTCTCATCCACGCTGACAATCGACGGCGTCAAATGCTCCCCCAGCACGTTGGGGATGATCACAGCCTGATCCTTGTCCCAATAGGCGACAAGGCTGTTCGTGGTTCCCAAGTCAATTCCAATCATGCTCACTATGATCCCTCTTTCAATTCCAATCCGATTACGGTGTTGGGTTTCTCTCTTTCTGACTTGATTTCTTGAAAAAAGGTTGCCTTCATCCGCATTCTCCTACTTATCGAGCAGTGGGATGAAAATTTCATACGTATTTTCAATGCGGTCCGCCGCGTGAAAGGACGGGATGTAGCGTTCATCGTAGCGCTCCATTCGCAATGCGGACTCGTCCATACTCAATCCTTGAGCTTGGAGCCATTGAAACAACTGCGTATACGTGTCCTGCACCCGTATCATCGGACCAACATGGGTGAATTTCGCATAGGTGCGTGCTGGAATCGTAAACCCGACCATCTTCTGCGGAATATGGGCAAAACTTTCGACTTCGACGGCCACGTATTCTGTATGCATCTGAAAGCTGCGATTTTCATCGCTGATATCATAGCGGACAGCCGGTTCGATCACCTGCGGAATTTCATCCTGGCGCTTGAGAAAATCTCCCCAATGACGGGGCATTCCCGTTATAAGTGTCTGGAATGCCCCGGAAAAACTCATTCCTATGAAATGCTTTTCTGAAAGGCTGACAATCGTCCCTGTCA
>DASQMM010000260.1:0-14716 GCA_035645495.1 Brevibacillus sp.
ATCTGGAGGCTTAGCTCAGCTGGGAGAGCATCTGCCTTACAAGCAGAGGGTCGGCGGTTCGATCCCGTCAGCCTCCACCATTTATTTATGTACCTTTACTGGGGAGATAGCGAAGTGGCTAAACGCGGCAGACTGTAAATCTGCTCCCTCTGGGTTCGGCGGTTCGAATCCGTCTCTCCCCACCAGTTATAAATCATTGTCTGTTGGGGTATAGCCAAGCGGTAAGGCAACGGACTTTGACTCCGTCATTCCTAGGTTCAAATCCTAGTACCCCAGCCATTTGCATGAGCCATTAGCTCAGTTGGTAGAGCATCTGACTTTTAATCAGAGGGTCGAAGGTTCGAGTCCTTCATGGCTCACCAGTTTTCACCAAAAATTGTATTGCTTGTGCCCTTAGCTCAGCTGGATAGAGCGTTTGACTACGAATCAAAAGGTCGGGAGTTCGAATCTCTCAGGGCACGCCACTTTACCCAAAAAGGGAAGTGTGCTTTACTGTCGGGAAGTAGCTCAGCTTGGTAGAGTACTTGGCTTGGGACCAAGGGGTCGCAGGTTCGAATCCTGTCTTCCCGACCATTTTTATTTTGCGGGTGTAGTTCAATGGTAGAACCCCAGCCTTCCAAGCTGGTCGCGTGGGTTCGATTCCCATCACCCGCTCCATATCTTCATCAGAAGCAGGTAGCCAATTGGTTGCCTGTTTTTTTATGCATTCTTGTGTCGAGTTGAGTCAACTCCTCGATAGAGGCTACAATAAATACAGAAAAATATGTAGCTTCGCCTAGCCAACAAGAAGGCCGCGAGGAGAGGGGGCAGCTTCATGAACAAGAACATAAGTATCGTGGGTGTACCAATGGATTTAGGTGCAGATCGTCGTGGTGTTGATATGGGGCCAAGTGCGATTCGGTACGCAGGAATAGTCGCTCGCCTGGAACAGATGGGCTTGAACATTGAAGATAGAGGCGACATCTCGGTGAACCGACCACATCGGTATATGGAAACGGAGAATCATAAGTACTTAGATGAAGTGGTTGAGGCCAATGCCCAATTGGCTAAAGTAGTCACCCAGATTATGGAGGAAGGTCGTTTTCCTTTGATCTTGGGCGGCGATCATAGCATTGCTCTTGGGACGATTGCGGGGGTTGCGCAAAAAGTTCGTGATTTGGGTGTCATATGGTTCGATGCTCATGGGGATTTGAATACAGGTGAAACCTCCCCGTCCGGAAATATCCATGGAATGCCTTTGGCCGCCAGCCTGGGATACGGTCATGAAAGGCTTGTCCGCATTGGCGGTTATGCCCCTAAAATAAAGCCTGAAAATGTGGTCATCATCGGAGCTAGGTCATTGGATGAAGGAGAGCGTGAACTGATCAAGCGCATTGGCATGAAAGTATTTACCATGCATGAGGTCGATAAGCTGGGGATGGCCCGCGTCATGGATGAAGCGATAGACCATGTATCAAAACAAACGCAAGGAGTGCATTTAAGCCTTGATTTGGACGGACTGGACCCACATGATGCACCAGGGGTGGGGACGCCTGTAATTGGCGGTATCTCCTATCGAGAGGGCCATTTGGCTATGGAAATGCTGGCAGATGCAGATATCCTATGCTCGGCCGAATTTGTCGAGGTAAATCCAATCCTAGACCAACGAAATCATACAGCGCAAGTCGCTGTAGCTTTGATGAGTTCTGTTTTTGGCGACAAATTGCTATAAGTGCAAAAGGAAAAGAGAGGGGGAGGGACCCTCTCTTTCGTATTATCTAGGCTTGTTTTGGTGGTGTAGAATTGTACAATTTTTTACAGTTTCTTTTCTTTACTTTGCTCCAAGAAAGCAGTACATTCTAAGGATGGGGATGTAGCTTGTTTAATAAATGATCGAGTTGTACACTCAATTTCACCAGTTCTGGCGTAATGGTTGATTGCTCCTTGTATCGGTCATTCAGTTCTTGGCGTAACTTCTCGATCTGAAGGAGAACTTCATTTTCGTTCATCTGTCCCACTCTCCTTACAGCGTCAATTTGTGAAGGGTCATCACCATTACTATATGGGGATACAGTTGTGATATTACTTTTATTCCCACATACTTTACCTGCACAAACATGCCAAAATACGAAACCATATGCTTTATCGTCCGTATATAGGAGTACGGTATTGCGGGGAGGATCGCATGGATTTTGTAGAAAAGCGATTAACCGAGCGAGCGAAACGGGGAGACCGTGAAGCTTTTGCCGAGTTGGTCGAGATTTATAAAGACAAGATATTTCAACTCGCGTATCGCATGGTAGGAAATCGCCAGGATGCGGAGGACATTGCGCAGGAAACCTTCTTGCGCGTGTATGCCAATTTGCATACGTATGATTCGAGTTATAAATTTTCGACGTGGATTTACCGGATTGCCACCAATCTGTGTATTGACCGCGGACGAAAAAAAAGGCCGGACTTTTCGTTGGATGAAGAAGTAGAACCAGGCCAAGGCCTCGACTGGTATTCGCGCTTGTCTTCGAGTGAGCGGACACCTGAGGACAAAGTCGTAACGCAGGAGCTACAGCACACTGTGCAGGATGCATTATCTCATTTGCAGCCCAAATATCGCTCCATTATGATCCTGCGTTACATTGAAGACTTATCCTTGCAGGAAATCAGCGACATCGTCAAGCTGCCTATCACGACGATTAAGACGCGGATCCATCGCGGTCGAGAAGCGCTGCGCAGCAAGTTGCGATTGATGTGAGAAAGGAGTAAATGAAGATGGAATGCCGAGAAATGGTTGTCCTCATTCACGAATGTCTAGATGGTGAGACTGACGAGCTGGCCAATCAAAGCCTGCTAAACCACATGAAAACATGTTCTAGCTGTCGGCAGCATATGCATGAATTGCAGCGGGTGATCGCTTTTGTACAAAGCGCTTCGCATATTCACGTCTCGCCTGATTTTACGGCACGCGTTCTCGCAAAGTTGCCCGCACCAACCAAGAAGAACCTGTTTTCCTCCTGGTTGCGGAACCATCCGTTTCTTACGGCAGCGGCTGTCTTTTTCGTACTGATGGCCGGAAGTTTAAGTGCCAACTGGTTTGATCGAAATGATATACTACAGGTATCCTCCGCAAATATGGATAAACTAAAAATAGATCGTGAGCGCAATGTCGTGGTGGTGCCTGAGGGAACCAGCATTGATGGGGACTTGGTCGTGCGCAACGGAGATGTGGAAGTACAAGGAGAAGTGCGAGGCAATGTCGTCGCCATCGAAGGAAAAGTCTTTGTAGCCTCAACTGCTCAAGTAGTGGGCAATACAGAATCCATCGAAGCGATTGTCGATTGGATCTGGTATGAGGTGAAAAATATTGGAAATGACTTGCTTCCCATCATGCGATAAGAGAAAATAGAGAGTACGGAATCGTCAGCACGGCATGCGCAGCCGTGCTTTTTCCACAGGAGACAGACTGCCTGCATTGAGATGGAGCGGGATATGGGGGCTTCGCTATGATATCGTTGGATTACGGGGATTTGCTACGGTATGCAACGGATATATTACTCGTTACATACGTGATATATAAATTGATTATGCTCATCCGCGGTACGCGAGCGGTACAGTTACTAAAAGGCGTCATGCTGATCATTGCTACTTGGCTTCTCAGCAAGTATTTTCAGCTTACAACGCTTCATTGGCTGATGTCACAAGCGTTTACCTTCGGGGTCTTGGCAGTAGTGATTATCTTCCAGCCGGAGCTGCGCCGCGCACTGGAGCAGCTGGGAAGAGGTAAGCTGTTTTCCCGTTCGAGCGGCACGCAGGATGAGGACAGTGTCAGCCGGGTGGTTCAGGAAGTGTGCAAATCCGTTACCTATATGGCGAAGAGGCGTATCGGAGCATTGATTGTAATTGAGAGGGAGACAGGTCTAAACGACTATGTGGAGACCGGAATCGGGATCAATGGCCGGGTTAGCTCGGAATTGCTGATCAATATTTTTATTCCGAATACGCCCCTGCATGACGGTGCCGTGATTATGCGAAAAGACGTCATTCTGGCTGCAGCCTGCTATTTGCCGCTGTCCGAGAATAACTCCATCTCAAAAGAACTGGGGACACGCCATCGCGCAGCTATCGGGCTTAGCGAGGTGTCAGACGGGATCTCGATCATCGTGTCCGAGGAGACAGGTCAGGTATCCTTTGCCGCGAATGGAGAAATGAATCGCAACTTGACGGAGGCCCAACTGGCAGAGTTGCTGACGGAAAAACTGCAGCCTCTCTCCAAAGGAAAATCCATGGGAAGTCGTTGGCAATGGAGGCGAAAACATGGATAAATGGTTGAATAGTCACTGGTTTGCACGGGCAGTAGCTCTTTTACTGGCCGTCATGATGTGGATGGTCGTCAACCTGGAGTCAGAGCCGACGTCTACGACCGACGGAAACCAACCCGTTTTTATTGACGGGGTGAATCTGCATGTGAAATACGATACGGACCAATACCAGGTCGTAAAGCAACAGCGTACCGTGCAGGTCGCGCTGCAGAGCAACAACCCTTTTTACCGGCATAATTTTTTCCCGTCTGATTCCTGGGAGGTCTATGTAGATGCGACCGGATTGGGCAAAGGAACGCATAAAGTGCCGGTACAGTATAAGGGTTTTCCTGAAGAAGTGAAGGTGGGGATCATCCCCAACATCGTTGAGATTACGTTGGAAGAGAAGAAGACGGTCGAGCGCGAAGTCAACGTCGAGATGCTTGGACAGGTGGCTCCTGGATATTCGGCGGGAGAGCCCATCGTCAAGCCATTCAGAGCCCTCGTACGCGTACCGGAGAGCCAGGTGGACACGGTAGCTGCGGTCAAGGCTTCTGTCGATCTGGAGGGCGCTACGTCGCCGATCAAGACGACGGTTCCATTGAAGGTAGTGGACAAGTCAGGCAATGTCATTCAGGGAGCAGATGTCGTTCCTTTGACGGTCGAGGTAAACATTCCAGTGACCAGTCCGTTCGTAAAAGTGCCACTGAAAATAAACTTGACGAACGAAATGCCCAATGGATATAGTTTGGCTAGTGTGGATAGCACTGTGGATGAAGTGACCGTCTATGGCCCCAAAGAAGTGGTGGATGCCTTGAAAGCAACCACTTACCCAGGGCCAAATATCGATCTGAGCAATCTTACATCAGATCGTGTCTTGGAGCTAAAAATACCGATAATGGACAATATCGTAAAGGTAGAACCAGAGTATTTGAAGGTATCATTGAAGGTAGTTCCCTCCGCGACCAAGCGTCTGGAGAAGATCCCGATCCGCATCAGCGGGTTGTCGGAAAACATGCAGGCAAAGGTGCTGTCTACGGACGGGGAGGAAATTTCCACGGTGGACTTCGATGCGATCGGCGCTGCAGAGGTGCTGGATACGTTCAGACAAGAAGATTTGCAGATCGTCGCAGACGTAAGCAACATGCCAGCAGGTGTGTACGAGGTTGCGTTGAATTACATTTTTAACCAGTCGGACTACATCAAGCCGGCGGCCAACGCACCGAAAAAGGTGACAGTGGAAATCACGAACAAGACTAGGTAGACATAAGCTGTTGTGTGCACAAGGAAGGAAATGAGGGACAAACATGGGGAAGTATTTCGGAACTGACGGTGTGCGCGGTGTAGCCAATACGCAGTTGACACCAGAACTGGCATTTAAAATCGGACGCGTAGGCGGGTATGCGCTGACCAGACACAAGCTGGAAGGGAAACCAAAGGTGGTAATCGGGCGCGATACGCGCATTTCCGGACAGATGTTAGAAAGTGCTCTGTTGGCTGGCCTGCTGTCGGTCGGAGCGGAAGTAGTCAGACTGGGCGTCATCTCCACTTCTGGTGTAGCTTATCTTACACGTGCGCTGGGTGCAGATGCGGGTGTTATGATCTCCGCCTCGCACAACCCGTTTCCGGATAACGGAATCAAGTTCTTCGGCAGCAATGGCTTCAAACTGTCGGACGTTATGGAAGCAGAAATCGAACAATACCTGGACGCAGCAGAAGATACGATGCCGCGCCCGACCGGAGAGCAGATCGGTACAGTTCTGGAGTTCCTCGAGGGCGGACAGAAGTACTTGTCTCATCTGAAAAGCACTGTCGGGGAACGCTTTGATGGTTTGAAGGTCGTGCTCGATTGTGCGAATGGGGCGGTCTCTTCGCTGGCAGCTCGACTGTTTGCAGACGTGGAAGCGGAAGTCATCACCATCGGAGCCAATCCGAATGGCGTGAATATCAACGAGAATTGCGGGTCGACCCATCCGGAGCGTCTTCAGGAGGAAGTATTGAAGCATAAAGCTGATTTGGGACTTTCCTTCGACGGGGACGCAGACCGTTGTATCGCCGTAGACGAGACGGGCGAGATTGTCGATGGGGACTACATCATGGCCATTTGTGCCCGTGCGATGAAAGCCAAAGGCAAGCTGAACAACAACACAGTCGTGACCACTGTGATGGCCAACATGGGCTTTTTCAAAGGCATGGAGGAGTGCGCGATCAACACCACCAAGACGGCGGTAGGAGACCGTTATGTCGTGGAGGAAATGATCCGCGGCGGCTACAATCTGGGTGGCGAACAATCGGGTCACATCGTCTTTTTGGATTACAACACGACGGGAGACGGTCTACTGACGGGTCTGCAATTGCTGAATATCATCAAGGAGTCGGGCCAAACATTGTCCGAGCTCAAGCAAGTGATGACCAAGTACCCGCAGCTATTGATCAACGTTCGTGTCGAAGATAAATCCAAGCTGGCAGGCAACACCGCGATCGAGCAGGCGATTCGCGAAGTGGAAGAAGAGTTGGCCGGCAATGGACGCGTTCTGGTGCGCCCTTCTGGTACAGAACCCATCGTTCGGGTTATGGCAGAAGGACCGGACGAGAGCCAACTGGAGAGCCTGGTAAATCGAATCGTGGATGTTGTCAAACAAGAGCTTGTGTGAATAAGGTGTAGGGAGTGGCGTGCAGCCACTCCCTCTTACACAACTACGGGTTTAGGAGAAAAACCGGATTGCCGATTTCGTTTCGTTATGTTAAAGTGTGTGAGCATAAATGTTTTTTGTCGCTTGAAGGGAGGCGAGGGCAGAAGAAGAGAGCGAGATGTTAGTAGCAAACTGTTCGTAAAGCGCCAGCACTGTAGCTGCCCGACGTGGAGTACAGTGGACGAGGTGGAGGTTTATCGAGAAATTCGGCGGGTACCTCCCGGCAGTCGTATCACTGCCGTGGAGCGCAGGGACAAAACATCGGAGCGATCGGATGGACAAAGACCTGCGCTTGATACGTTTTTGTCGTTGTGTGAATAGTATGGAGCACCATTTACAAATACAAACAAATGGAATGGCGGGGGCACATCCCCCGTATCATCGGCATTGGGTTGTGTCCCCGTCAAGATGGAAGGGGATCACTTACTTATGTGCGGAATCGTTGGATATATTGGAGATAAATCAGCGCAAGAGGTCATCATTGGGGGACTGCGCAAGCTGGAGTATCGCGGTTATGATTCGGCTGGAATCGCGGTGTTGAATGAACAGGGCCTGCAAATGGATAAAGCTCAAGGTCGTCTGGCTGTCCTGGAGGATCGTCTGGAGTCGCAGCCATTGGGCGGATTCATGGGGATCGGACATACGCGCTGGGCGACGCACGGCAAGCCGTCTGATGAGAATTCCCATCCGCATCTGGATGAGAAGGGCGATTTTGCTGTTGTGCATAACGGGATTATCGAAAACTTCATGCCGATCAAGGAAGAGCTTTTGAAAAAAGGCTACACCTTTACTTCCGAGACGGACACAGAAGTGATCGCTCACCTGTTGGCAGACCTATACGACGGCGATATCGTCTCTACCGCTCGCAAAGCCGTACAACGGATGCGCGGTGCCTACGCACTCGGGATCATGACCAAGCATGAGCCAGATAAACTTGTGGCGATTCGTTTGGCCAGTCCTTTGGTGGTGGGAATCGGCGAAAGGGAGAGCTTTATCGGTTCGGACATTCCGGCGATCCTGGAGCATACACGCGACGTCTACATTTTGAATGAGGGCGAGATGGCTGTGCTGAGCCGCGATGGCGTGGAGCTTTTCGACGTGGAGACAGGCAAAAAAGTGGAGCGGGACGTTTTCCATGTCGAGTGGGACCTGGTGCAAGCGGAAAAAGGCGGCTATGACTCGTTTATGCTGAAAGAAATTTACGAGCAGCCGCAAGCCGTTCGCGATACAATGGGTGCGCGCATCGATCAGGAGCAAAAGCGCATCGTGCTGCCTGAATTGAAAATGAGCGATACCGAGCTGGCTGCCTATGACCGCATCTACATCGTGGCTTGCGGTACGTCCATGCATGCGGGTCTGGTAGGGAAGGACGTCATCGAAAAATGGACCCGTGTTCCAGTCGAGGTGGCGGTCGCATCGGAATTCCGTTACCGTGACCCGATCTACACCGACAACACCCTGATGATCGTCATCAGTCAGTCTGGTGAGACGGCAGATACTCTGGCTGCGCTTCGTGAAGCCAAGAAGAGCAACGTCAAGGTCCTGGCAATCACCAACGTCGTCGGGAGCTCCGTAGCGCGTGAAGCGGATGAAGTGCTGTTTACATGGGCTGGTCCAGAGGTGGCGGTGGCGTCTACCAAGGCATACACCTCCCAAGTAGTCACGCTCTATCTGTTTGCCCTCTATCTGGCAGAGGTAAAAGGGACGCTGCCAGCGGACGAGATCACGAATGTCGTCGAGCATTTGCAAGCCATCCCTGGCAAGATTGCGTCCATGCTGGAAGAGTCGGAAGCATCGCGTATGCGTGATTTTGCCGCGAGCATCAAAGAGGTTGGCAGTGTGTTCTTTATCGGACGCAGCCTCGACTACGCGGTGTCGCTGGAAGGCTCCCTGAAGCTGAAAGAGATCTCTTACATTCACTCCGAGGCTTACCCTGCTGGTGAACTGAAGCACGGTACCCTTGCGCTAATTGAAGATAACGTACCAGTCATCGCACTGGCTACTCAACCAGATATCTTTGAAAAAATGGTGAGCAATATCGTCGAAGTCAAAGCACGTGGCGGCCGAATTCTGGGCTTCGCTACCGAGGGCGACACCGAACTGGTGAAGGCTGTGGATGAAGTGATTTACATGCCATCCACCTTGCCGATGCTGACACCGATTTTGACCGTCATTCCATTGCAATTGCTCGCTTACTACGCTTCCGTCGCTCGCGGCCTGGATGTGGATAAACCACGGAATTTGGCGAAGAGTGTGACGGTGGAGTAGGGTGTGGGTTTTGAAATTAGGCTGCCTTAGTGTTCAATGACATTAGAGTTAGTAAATTTACATTAGAGTTAGTAAGTATAAATTGCATTCGAACAGCCCGATTCTAGTTGGAATCGGGCTGATTCTCTTTTTGCCAAATTAAAGTGCAAACAAAATATGGGGTATTGCACTAACGGGCAGAATTGTTTAATTTACATTCTTCTTTACATTAAAATTGTATTCGGTCAGGCCAGGACTGTGCACATTAGCAATCCATGAGAAATCGGACATGCTGTTGGATGATAAAATGTAGACATAAAAAAGGCTGCAATGGAACGTGTAATCTTAATGATGAATGTGCGAGAAAACCAGGGAGGAGAGTCAGTCGCATGGCAAAGATCGTTTTCGCATTGAACCAATCTTTGGACGGATTCGTCGACCACGACCACACGGCATTTCAGCCCGACCCCGTGCTATTCCGTCATTTCATCGACGACGTGCGCGGCCTGGCGGGCTGCCTGTACGGGCGCCGCATGTACGAGATCATGCGGTATTGGGACGGAGACCATTTTGAATGGGATGCGTCGGAACGGGAATACGCAGCGGCGTGGCAAAGCAAACCGAAGTGGGTGGTGTCGAGGACGTTAAAGTCCGTCGGTCCGAACGCTTCTCTGATTGAGGGCGACCTCGCAGCGGCCATACGTGGGCTGAAGGCTCAGCATGAAGGGGAGATTGAAGTTGCCGGGCCGGAGTTGGCCCACAGTCTAACGGAGCTCGGTCTCGTTGATGAGTATCGACTCTATCTCCATCCAGTCGTGCTGGGTCACGGCAAGCCGTTCTTCGCCGGTCCGCGGCCGCCGCTGCGCCTCGTGGCAAGCGATCGAATTGGCGAGAAGGTGATCAGGTTGACCTACGTTCCAGCTTAGTTGTGAGGTTGACCCAGCGGCCTAAAGGGCACGTTACTTTAATAGGGATTCTCCGGCTGTGGCGGCAGTCAGAAGATCCCTTATTCTTTAAAATTTGTTCAGTTATGCGAAATGACATAGTTATTTATGGAATTGACGAATGACCTAACGGGTTCTATAGCTTAGCAAATATACATCAGAGGATGCTGGATAGTAGCCGACCTCACAAACTAATTTGACGAAGAGGTGTTTTGAAAATGGCATTAACGTCCGCATTCACGAGCTTCAACCTGCCTGTAAAAAACGTAGAACAATCGAAAGCGTTCTTCACCGGACTCGGATTCGAGCTCAACCCGCAATTCCCCGAGAACGAGAATTCGGTAGCCATCGTGATCGGTGATAACCTGCAGGTCATGCTGATCAATCAAGCATTCTTTAATACGCTCACGGAGAAGGAATCCGTCGATACGAGCAAGTATGCGCAGATGACGATCGCATTGGCTTTCGAGAGCCGGGAAAAGGTCGATGAAATCGTGAATACCGCGGTATCCTTGGGCGGGAAATTGCACGCTGAACCTGAAGATCATGGATTCATGTATCATTGGGGTTTCGTGGACTTGGACGGGCATCTGTGGGCCATTAACTACATGAACATGGATGCGGCACAAGGTTAGGCTAACGGAGAGCACGCTCGTACTAGGGTTCAAAAAGAAAGACGCCGGGCATCTTCCCTGGCGTCTTCTTCGCGATGATTAGTTTTGTTCGGTATACGCTTTGAAATTGTCCATGATCGCTTGCCAGCCTGCTTGCTGGAACTCGACGGGATTGGAGCTTTCCGCGTCGAACGTTTCAATGACCTTCGTCTTATTCCCTTGATCGACGAAAGCAATATCCACTCTTCTTCCGTCTTCCATGGTGTAGCCGATCGCCTCATGCCGATTCACGACATCGTAGACGCCGCCAAAATCAAAGCCCATGCTGCCATCCTTCGCTTCCATCCGAGATAAAGAGACGCCCGACTTGATAAGCTTCGCAATTCGTATCCACAACAAATCCCATGCGCATGGTGCTCTACTGGTGAAACAGGAAGCAGGCCGGCAAGTCCGAACTGATAATTTGCTTATCTCCGCACGCTTCAAGGCCTCGCATCCGTTTCTGGCCAGCTGATCGCGACTTTTCGGCCGTGTGGTGCTTTTCTGTTCTGGGAACGCCCTGATTCCTTGAAAAAAACTGATACAAGTAGAACTGAGTCGTCATCATTACGCTAACGTGTTCGATAGCTTAAAAAAAGGGTATTTTAACATAACCAGCGACTTTAAGTGAATTAGATCAAGAAAAGTATAAGCCATCGATTGATACAATAATGGCTTTGTTTACTCATTTTGGTGTGTGGATATTGAATGGGTGCTATTCATGATCCTACAACTTAGAAACGGTCTGTTAATTGAGCTACCTGTGCAGGGTAGCTCTTTTTTCGGCCAAGTGAAGGACGATCATTTCTACCATATCTCAGGCTTCACCACCATGAACCATAACATGGCCAGCAAAAGAAACAAATAGATCCAGATCGAACGAGTAAGCGACTGCACCAATTTATCCTTGTCCTGGTCAGTTTCATTAAATTTCCGTATCTTCGGCGAAAATGCGCGTGCCAGGAAATACAAGGAGCTTACCAGGATCAATACGGTCATCACGATCCAGGACGACTTCCATGACCAATACCCACCCATGACAAGCAATACCCCGGATATGACCAAAACATGACCGGCATGCTTCGCCAAACGTGTGGTAGACCTGAATGTATCCAGATAGGCTTCTTGTTTGGTGAGGTCAGCCTCTCGCAATCTTTTCATCATGGGTAACAGAACAAAAAACGGGCCAATGGACATCATAGCACTGAGAATATGTAGATAAAGAATCGTCTTATATAATAGAATGTTCACCGTTATTTTCCTTGCCCGGGCTAAATTCATGGACCCACACACGCATTTGCGGCAGCCAAGGCATCCCTGGATGAATTGATAAAATGGATTGCTTATATTCCTCTACATTTGAATATCCCTCTTGCTTGGCATGATCATCCGTTAATTCCCCGAGCGACTGTGAATAAACCTTGTCTATGACAAATTTATGGCCTTCGAGTGTCATGATTTCACCAACATCTGCGTAGCGTCCATTGCGCCGTGACGAGGTTTTTTGTCCCGACAATACTTTCTCGATATCCGACTTCACGGTAATTAAACGATCGATTGTACAGGTTTTTGGCGGTAAAGCGTCAGAACCCATTTGATTTTGCATACATGCCACCCTCCTTTTTTCTTCTAAAACACTTTATCATAAGTCGAGCCATGAATGCACAAGCACACGACGAAGCTGCCGCGATGATGCCAGGTAGCTTTGTTACGCTAACAGGCAGTAAGACACCACAGCAATCTAGAAGAAATCTTGCTGCTACAACCATGCTACAATCGCTTTAGGAAAATTTGTATAAGGATTTCGGATGCTGTTTTGTCTTCGATGGCTAAAATTCTCACGAAATGATTTCCAGGAAGGAGCAGTACGCAATGAACCAGGAGGTCACATCTTTTATTGAAAGCCTTAATCAGCCGTGGCAGGTTGAAGTTTCTAATCAACTCCGCCAGATTATCCATGTATCCATTCCTGAAGTAGAAGAACGAATCCAATACAAAAAGCCACATTTCTTAAAAAATGGACACTACGCCGCGGTAATTTCCCCTTCCAAGGACGCCATTTCATTTATGATCATGAATGCTACTGGTCTGGAAGTACCTAAGGGATTTGAAGGCCCTGCTGAGCGGAAATGGCTCAAAATTCGTGAAGGCGATTTACCCGATTACAATATGTTGGCTGAGCTTTTGACTAAAGCATCCAGTTCTCTGTAACAAAGCGGATCGGAAATGGAGAGTAAACAACATTAAAGCTGTACTTTAAGAGTAGAGGAGACATGTCCTTTACTCTTTTTTTTAAAAATACAGGGTGAAACATTAGTGTTAGCAGCGTTACTTTCACCTTGCATTGATGGTATTGTATAAATAGTAAAACTATGGAAATATTTGGTGATAGTAGGGAGGGAACTTCCATGACGATATCGGTTATTCCGATCGAACGGTGCTTTGGGGTTGAGAGCGAAGACATCGTGCCTTCTTTTGACTTTCTGGAGATTGTGGACCCGACGTTTCGGCTGTTGCGCATGCAGTGCAAAGGGGATGTCCTCGCGCATCCGGAAATGGGAGTGCGCCATGCAAGCGAGTTGCATGCAGATAAATGTAGGGAGGCGCTGAAACTGGCGAGAGCTCATCGGGCAGATATTTTCGTCACGCCCGAGTATGCGATTCCGCTTCCCTTGATTGACGAGATCATTCGTACGACAGAATTGCAGCCGCATCCGAATAAGCTGTGGTGCTTATGCTGCGAAGGCGTGCCCTGGGAGATATTCGAAGAGAAAATAAATGAGTGGTCGGATCGTGCCTACGTTGGCAAAAAGGCGCTGGAAGAGGCGTACAGGAAAAACTTTGCGGGGTTTCTTCTCTACTTGTTTCAATCCAAACGAGGAGACAAGCTTTGTATCGTGCCGCAGTTGAAGCTTCAACCAATGAGAGAAGACATCTTTGTTTGCGAGGGGGATGGGCTCTCCAGAGGAAAACACGTCGTACTTTTTGGAGATCAGAAGCCGAACCAGCTTGTCTCGATTATTTGCGCGGATGCTTTTCACCCAGACTTGAAAGACTCAAGCAAGTTTTTTCCGGGGGGCAACGAGCGAAAATTGATCATCCTGCATCCGCAGTTGAATCCAGCCCCGCGAAACGGCGAATTGGCAAGCTTGCGGAACAATCTGTTCAGCCAGGAGTGGGGGAACTCGACAATCTATATTACCGCAAACTGGGCGGCAGGCAGCGCAATTTTCCCGGAACAGATGCCGGGGAAAAAGCATGTGGTTCAAACGCCGTGGTCGAGTATCTATCGACGGTTCCATAACTATGGCGGCGATGAGTGGGCCGAAAAGCTGCGCAGCGTTCGAAATGAGAATATCAAGCACGGGCTCGGCTTTGCATTCGAAGATTATAAGAAATACAAGGTGTGGTTCGCGCATAAGAATGAACATCTTCAGCTGCTTGTTGTCCGCAAGCCGTATGGAGGAGGTCCGGCCATCGTGAAAACCTCGGGTACGGTACAAGCCAGCAAGCTATACTTGCCCAATGAGAGAAACGATGGGTGGGAAGCTTCCACTCTGCATTTTCAAACCGCTTTGCCTGACGAATTAGCGCAAGAAGCCACAGGGGAGTTCGCTTTTCCCGTCCATGCCAGCGTCGAAGAGCGAGACAAATTTTTCGGACTGTGCCTGGGTCACTTGGAAAAAGGAGAGCTCGTCTTGTCTGGGAGTGAGCAAAGCTCCCGAATTAGCTATCACATTGACGATGCCTGCGAGCCAGGGCGGGTGCGTCAGGCAGACAGGGTGGCGAATCTGATTCGCATTTTGAAAAGCGAAAGGACGCTGCCCACTCAGCTCCGAAAGCTGCAGGGAGGGTATCAGTTTATGTTGGCAAAGGAGACTCCCTTTAACTTGATCCCCAAATCGGGG
>DASQMM010000261.1:0-2883 GCA_035645495.1 Brevibacillus sp.
TACTACGCCCCAGATGGTACCAATCTTCAATTGTCAGGGGAAATCGATGTTCGTGGGGATCGGATCTCGGTAACGGAGATCATTTACTTTAACGGTCAACCAAATGGAGCCCGGGAGACCAATCTCCCGCTTGCACAGTCCATTATCTACTGGGAGCCGGAAGTGTACGAACAGATCGGTTTTGAATAAACGCCAAACGTGCATCACCAAGACAACCTTGCCCTATAGGCAAGGTTGTTTTTGCGTGGCGCAAGAACCTTTGTCAAACCCTGGACTATAGCCGGGGTCCTGGAGATATGGTATCATGTGGGGTGGAAATGAATGTATGAACTCGAGGAGTGATCCTGGTGATCGACAACATATTAGAACGAGCCCTAGCTGGGGAACGCCTGGGTCTCGAAGATGGATTGGCATTATTCGAGAGCGATCAGATTGAAAAGATGGGGCACTATGCCAATCTGATCATGCAAAAATGGCATCCAGATCCGATCGCGACATTCGTCATTAGCCGCAACGTCAACTATACCAACGTTTGCGACACCTATTGCCGCTTTTGCGCTTTTTACCGGCCGCCTGGTTCTGCGGAAGGCTACGTGCTTCCCAAAGAAACCATTTTCCAAAAAATTCAGGAGACGGTAGATGTTGGGGGGACCGAGATTCTGATGCAAGGCGGTACCAATCCCGATCTCAAACTGGAGTACTACACTGATCTGCTGCGCTCGATCAAGCAGCGCTTTCCGCAGATTACAATGCACTCATTGTCTACTGCAGAGGTTATGAAAATCGCAGAAGTCTCCAACATGAGTGTAGAGGATGTTCTTCGTGAGCTGAAAGCAGCGGGACTTGATTCGTTGCCGGGTGCGGGCGGAGAAATTTTGGACGACCGTACGCGCCGCAAGATTTCCCGCTTGAAGGGCTCCTGGAAAGACTGGATCGATACCCAAAAAGCCGCACACCGCGTTGGCCTGCCTGGTACAGCGACGATGGTCATCGGCTTCGGGGAAGAGATGGAGGAGCGCGTGCTGTCTCTCATGCGCATTCGTGAAGCTCAGGATGAGACTGGCGGCTTCAAGGCATTTATCGTCTGGACGTTCCAGCCGGACAACACCAATATGAAAGCGGTCAACAACACGCCGGAGGAATACTTGAAAACCTTGGCGATCAGCCGTTTGATGCTGGACAATGTGGAGAACCTCCAGGCTTCCTGGGTGACGATGGGACCCGAATACGGACAATTGTCCCTATCTTATGGGGCCAATGACTTCGGACAAACCATGATGGAGGAAAACGTCGTCTCTGCAGCAGCATGTACTTACAAAGTCAACACGAACCAAATCCTCGAACTGATTCGCGGAGCGGGCAAAATCCCGGCTCAACGAAATACGCAGTACGACATTTTGCGCGTCTTCAAGGATGGCGAGATGGCAGAGAAGGATTTTGTGATGCAAAACTGATACAGGGAAAAACCTGTAGACTGATAGCAAAAAGCCTTTGCAGATACCGGTACGACCGGTTCCTTGCAAAGGCTTTTTGATTTCCTTTATACCCAGCCAAGCGCGCGAATGACCTGAGCCGTAACGAACGTCACTGCGATCGCAATAGCCAGCGGAATGACTGCGGACAGTACTGTCCATTTCACGCTTTTGGTCTCCTTGTAAATATTGAACAAGGTAGTGCCGCATGGATAATGAAGCAGGGAGAACAGCATCATGTTCAGTGCTGTCAGCCAGGTCCATCCATGCTGGAGGAAGATTTCCTTGATGTTGTCAATCCCATCGGCGTCCACCATCGCTCCTGAGGACAAATAGCCCATCAGCAGGATCGGGAGGACGATTTCATTGGCGGGAAGACCGAGAATGAAAGCCATCAGGATGTACCCGTCGAGGCCGATCCATTGCGCGAACGGGTCAAAAAAGGCAGCCATATGCCCCAGGATGCTGTCATTGCCGACCGTTATGTTGCCCAAAATCCATGTGAGCACCCCGGCAGGCGCTGCAACGATTACGGCTCTTTTCAATACGCTCCAGGATTTGTCCTTGGACGCGATCAGGATTGTTTTCCAGAATTGCGGTCTTCGATAAGGCGGCAGCTCCAGGGTATAGTGCGTCGGCACTCCGCGCAAGGCGGTTTTGGACAAGGCCCAGGAGACAGCCAGAGTCACGACGATGCCGATCAACACCATCCCCATCAAGACGAGAGCCGTAGTCAGTGTCTGCCAGCCGCCTACTGCGCCAGTCGCCATGAATAGCGAGGAGAGCAGGATCAGGGTAGGCCAGCGCCCATTGCAGGGAACGAAGTTGTTGGTCAGAATCGCCAGCATCCGCTCCCGTGGCGACTCGATGATCCGGGTGGAGAGGATGGCAGCAGCGTTGCAGCCAAAGCCCATGGACATGGTCAATGCCTGCTTTCCGTGCCCTCCTGATTTTTTAAACAAGCGATCCATATTGAATGCGACGCGAGGCAGATACCCGAAGTTTTCCAGCAAGGCAAACACTGGGAAGAAAATAGCCATCGGCGGGAGCATGACACTGACAACCCATGACGTGCCGCGGAAAAAACCGAGTACGACAATCCCATGCAGCCAATCTGGCGCGTTTACTGCTTGAAAGCCAGCCGTGAGGTAGCCCTCGACGACGCCAAACATGCTGGCAATCCAGGCAGACGGCACATTGGCTCCGGCGATTGTAATCCAAAAGACAGCTCCCAGGATCGCCAGCATGATCGGGAAGCCCCAGATTCTCGACGTGACCCATTTGTCCAACTTGTAGGCAGACGCCAATTTTCGCTTGTCTTCATAGGTGACCGCCTCTTTGCAAATGGAGCGGCTCATCCGGTAGATGTCACTGACGATCGTGTCGCGTATGGCATTTCCTTCTGCAGCAT
>DASQMM010000262.1:0-2458 GCA_035645495.1 Brevibacillus sp.
ACAGGCGCTACCTTTGCTATTGCAGCTACCGCATTCAATGATGACGCAGGCACTGCTGCTACCGCATTTCCCAGCACATTCGCTTACTACAATCTGTATGTGAATGGAGTCATTCAGCCAGGGAATACCTCGACGATTACAACTACAAGTATTACGATTCCCGATGGCGATGCTGAGAACGGTGGCACACCAATCTGTGTTGAATTCGTGGTGAACTGAGGAAAAAGAGAAAAGGTATACCCCAGGAGCAATAAGGGCCCTGGGGTATACCTGTAAAAAAGAAGAGGGGATGGAATGAAGCCAAAAGCAGAGCGTGTCAGCTTAGGTAGAATGGTAAGTTACCAACTAATTCCCCCGTACGGATGCCCTACAATCTTTCCCGTACAGCCCTGTCCTCCCTGTCCTCCTTGTCCATGCACTCCCGGTCTCTTAAAGGCGGAGACCTATCAGTTTACAGCCTTTTCAGATGGAATGAAAAACGTGTATACCGACAGTGATGCGGCAGGGTCGTTTAGTACTTCCGGCATACTCGGTCCGAATGATGTGTCTGTGACAAATCTTTTTATCAACGGAATTTTGCAATCTCCCAATCTCTACGCTGTTCAAACTGGAGTTCTGGTGCTCAGTGACGTACCTGTAAAGGGTGTTCCCCTGATTCTGCAGTTCATCAAGATCATGACATGACAGTGAGCTGCGCCGATTCGCCGCCTGTATCAGGCGGTGTTTTCGTGTTCCAGACTGCTATTTCACCCGCTTGCCGTACTCCTCCATGCCATAGGAGTAGAACTTGATCTCGTTTTCATTGATCTTCGACACATACCAATCAAACTCATATTTTCCTTTTAACAGAACGATCCGTCCGTCGGTCAGCGCTTGCCAGGTTCCGGTGATGGTGCCTTCCGTCGTTTGCCAGGAGTAGGTGCCGTTTGCCTGAATGCTCAGCGTGTATCCCTCTGCACCCGGGATATACTGCTGGGTAATTGTTTTGGAGCCGTCTCCGTTCATGGTACTGCCCGTGGTGGCATAACCGCCCGGAATCCAGATCGACCAGCTTCCGATAAACGAGTTTGCTGCAACAGGGGCTTTTATCGGGTCGAGATAGAAAATCAACCAATCATCGACGGTTACCTTAGTGGTCGCAGCTTCGACCTGGACCTTGGAGCCCAAGGCTTGCGAGATAAAATCGATGGGGATGTAGAGGCGGTCCTGGATCATCCTCGGGGGCGCTTCCAATTTCACCATGTTGCCGTTGGTCATGGCCATGTTGTTGTTGAGAATGAGATGGACTGTAGCGGTTCCTTTGCGGACTGTGATGACTTGCTTGATGGAGTCCCATTGCAGCTCTGCTCCCAGGGCCTCTAACACTTCACGAGCGGGAATCAGCGTTTTTCCGTTTTCCGTAACAGGAGGTGCCGGGAGAGTGAGCACGGTGGGCGGTTTCGGCGACGGGGCTGCAGGCGGTGGGGTGGTTGTATTTCCGGGACTGGGAGCGGGTACAGGTGGGGAAACGGTGGACGGAGGCGTCTCCTGCCAGAGATTTTCGGACCATAAACCATTGTTGTTCGTCGGCAAGGGCTGTTGCTGCGTGCTGGGCGGCCCTAATTCGAAATCCCCGTCGGACCAAATATCGGCCGCGTAAGCTTGTGGCACAAACCCGATGAGAAGAAAGAAAATGACACAGAATGAAGCCCATTTCCTTTTCATGGATCTATTCTCCTCCTATAACCAGATATCACTCATAATAACACAACTTTCAGACTATTTATTCGTAGGAAATTCGACAAGGATTTTCCTGCATAAAGGTGACAAATCCCTGCACAGCCGGCAGCTTCATCAGCTCTCTCCGATACAGGATCCAGGTTTTCCACAAGATCGGCTCCATGTCGGGAGTCGTTATATTCCATTTGTACAAGCCGTCGTTCTCATCAAACACACTGCTCGGGGCAATGGTATAGCCCAAATCGTTCATGACCATCCGCTTGGCAACCTCCACGTTGTCGACCGTCATCGAGATGAATGGAGGTTCAGAAAAATTCTCTCTCCACCAATTATCGATGACGATGTTGAGCGAGGGTTTCGGTTCATAGTCGATGCGGGGAAGGGATGGCAGCTCCTTCAGCTCCATTTTTTCTTTGGCGATCACACAGATGGTTTCTTCAGCGATGACTTCTTTTTCATCCGGCCAGTGCTGGATTCCCCGCACGATGGCTACATGTGCTTCATTCCGATGCAGGGAGTGGGTGAGATCCAGGTTGGAGCCTGTCGTTACGGTAAAATCCACATTCGGATACTGATTCCGGAAAGCCCGCAGCAAAGCTGGCAATCTGTAAAAGGCGAAGGATTTGGTCACCGCCAGCTTTAACGTGCCGGATACTTTGCCCTCCAAGTTGAGCAAGGTATCCCTGGTCTCGCGCAGTTTTTCCAGCATCTCTTGGGCGTATTTGGCCAACAGCTCCCC
>DASQMM010000263.1:0-14193 GCA_035645495.1 Brevibacillus sp.
CGCGGTCTGCCTGGGAAAAGGCGTGGTTATAGTAGGTGACAAACAGCACGGCATCGGCGTTTTTCATGTACTCGAACGCAACACCGGTGTGACGGGCGTTGATCGAATCCGCACCCGGGGTATCCACCAGCACGATTCCCTGGTCGGTCAACGGGCAGGAGTAGAACAGCTCGATGTACTCGGCGAAGCATGCTTTCTCTTCCTTGGCGACAAAGCTTTTAAACGCCTTCATGTCGACGAGCAGTTGTCCGCCGAGATGTTCCGCCATCTCCCCGAGACCTTTTGTGACCGCTTTTAAGAAGGTGTAGTGCGGTTTGGCTGTAGGGGGAATCTGCGTCACATCGATTTTGTTCAGTTCATCCAATGCTCCTTCGAGATCAGCCGCAGAGTGGCCGAATACAGCCAGCGAACGCAAGACATCCTGTTCGATTGCATCTCTGCTTTTTAGTACAACACGTACGGTGCCATGCGGTTCAGTGTCCGTGGGCGGCATGATCTTGTTGATCGCGGCCGTTGTCGGGTTGGGCGATACCGGCAGCACCAGATCGCCCATCAATGCATTCGCGAAGGAGGATTTGCCCGCGCTGAACGCACCAAACAAGGCTACGGTAAAGCGATTGGCCGTCAGCCGCTCCGCGCGGTCCAGCATCGCTTGCGCCTGGTTCTGCATGCCGGGCACATCGATGATTTCTTTACTTGTACGCCGCAAACGCTCAGCTGCGGCAAACAGCTTCTCTCTCAACTGGTTCATAATCGTGGGCTACGCTCCTTCTTGCAGGATCGCCTGCAACTGTTCTTTGGCTGCCTGTTCGCTCGAAGCGAGCTTTGCCAATTCCTGGTGTACTTCTGCCAACTCGCGCAGCACGGACAGTCGTTTTTGCGCCTCTTTGCTTTGGGCCTGCACGCGCTGCTCTAACTGCTTCACGACCTGCTCGATGAACGCAAGGCCGGCTCTGCGGTATTCCAGCTTGATCCCGTTGGAAAGGTCGTTGCAGTAATTCATCACGTACTCGCGGGAAACCGCTCCGTTCTTGATATGGGAAGCGAGGAACTCGCCTGTCAATTCCACCTGGGTGGCATGGACAGTGGCATGATACGCTTCGTCGCGCATGTCGTATGTCTGCGGCAGCTTCGCCATCAGTTCCTTGAAATGGAAGTCGAGATTGCCGGCTACTTTTTCGCGCAAATCGGCCAGCAGAGCCTCTTCGCGGCGCGCCCGCTCTTCTTCGGTTTTCTTCCCGGCGAACAAAAAGCCCGTCTTGAATCCCGGCTTGCGGCTTTCCAGGTAGCTCTGTGCCGCTTCCGATGTGCTGTAGTAGGTGAGTCTTGCGTTGTCCAGCAGCGTGCCAAGCTCCTTTTCCATCTGCTTGCGGGCTTCGACTGTGCGGGAAGCCAATTTCTCTGCTTCCGCCTCCGCCTGTTGGAGTGCTGCCGCGACGTTTTCGGAATCCCGGCTGTCGACTCCCTCTAGTTGGATGGCGTCGAGCTTGTCTTCCAGCTTCCGCCGTGCTTCCTCATTGCGTCCCTTCAACACCTGCACGTGTTCGTCGACCAGGTGATGGGCGGCGCTGCGCACACTGTCAGCGACCAGCTTTTCACGATCTGCGATCAACTGGGACAGGAGAGCGGAGAACGTCTCGTACTGGTTCTCATCATGGTCCGGCTCTGCCAAAGAGGTGTAAAAAATCCCATCCGGGTGAATATTCCACGTAGCAAATGCTTCTTCGACACTTTCCTTGTAGGAGTCAAAATCAAGCTCGAAGTCGATGTGCTTATCGATCATGTTCACGACCAAATAAACCGGTTTTCCCCGGTCCTTCAAGGTTTTCGTGAAATTGAAGTTCTCTTCCGCCTGGACGTGGTTGTAGTCCATCATGTAGATGACGACATCAGCCAGATGCAAGGCCGATTCTGTCGCGATCTTGTGAGCGGCATCCGTCGAATCGATCCCAGGCGTGTCGAGCAGGCTGGAATGCTCATCTAAAAAGGTGCCCGGGTATTGCACCTCTACCCATTCCACCGTATCTCCGTCCACGGCAAACTGCTTCAGCTTCTCCATCTCCGTGTCCGGATCGAAAGTGACGACTCCGTTTTCTTTTGTATAGACGCGCGCGGCCTTCTCTCCACCGCGAATTTTGACTACATTGGCACTCGTCGGGATCGGATTGGAAGGAAGCAGCTGCACGCCCAATAGCGTGTTGATCATCGTCGACTTCCCTGCGGAAAAGTGACCGCAGAACGCGATGTTCAACTCCGCCTGACTGGTTTTTGCAGCCAATTGATTCAGCTTCCCTGCTGTCACTCCATCCCCGTTCTCATCCATGTACGCAGCAGCCCGCTCCCAGACCTCTGCCATGCGGGCAAACGCTGTCTGCGGCTCTAGCACTTGCGTGTGAGGCATCTTTACCATCCTCTCCAATAAACCTGCTCTCTTAATTCTCTCTCGTATCTACCAAGCCGAATGTACCATACCTGCAGGGGTAGTTCAATTATTTGTGTGAAAGTTTGCACGTGGAACTTTCATCCGCAACTACATCCTATTCATCTTTTCAAGAAGAGGTCGATAGGATGGAAGCGGAAGAAAGCCCGTTCGTCCATGGCATGGAACGTACGGGCTTCCCGAAATCCTATTTTTGCGCTACGAGATCCGCGAATGCCTTGGCATAGGCTGGAAGGTCAGGCGGTCTGCGTGACCCTACGATATGCCCGTCGACCACCACTTCTTCATCGATCCAGATCGCACCCGCATTCTCCATATCGTCCTTGATCCCCGGAGTTGACGTCGTCTTTACGCCCTTCAGGATCTTGGCCGAAGCCAGCACCCATCCCGCGTGGCAAATATGTCCGATTGGTTTTTTGGCTTCATGCATGTCTTGTACGAAGGAGAGAACTTCCGGATAGCGGCGCAGCTTGTCCGGCGCCCATCCGCCCGGCACGAGCACGCCGTCGTAATCAGCCGCTTGAACTTCTGCCATGGCAAGGTCCGTTTCGCATGGGACACCGTACTTTCCGATGTATACGTGCTTTGCTTTCGGACCTACAAGATGCACAGTGGCACCTTCTTCCCGCAGCCTCAGCACTGGATACCACAATTCCAAATCTTCAAATTCCGCCTCGACGAAGCAGACGATTTGCTTTCCAGCCAATCGCATGGAATCAGCCTCCTTTTGTTTCATTGATCTATTGTAACAGGAACAACCGCGAAAAATATAAAAAAGTGAGAAACAGGTTTCTTACGCTGTCCCCCACCTTATAACGAAATAAAAAAATATGGCTGGTGCCGGTAGAGGGACTTGAACCCCCACGGTTTCCCTCACGATTTTGAGTCGCGCGCGTCTGCCAATTCCGCCATACCGGCATTGTGAAACCCATCACATGATTCGACATAATCCGTCACGTTTCGATGTCACTTTCTTACTATAACAAGGAAACGAAGATGTCGCAATACCTTTCTCGTGATTTGATAGAAGAGATCCACACCTCCTTTTCTCCAGCGAAATTGGCTGCTGCTATTTTCTCCCCTGGCAAGGCGAACAGCAGCCTGCGAGTATTCGGCGTTGGCCCGGCTTGTCGAAAGGATAATCGAGCGGATGTCTCCCTACCACAATCCAGCGTCCACTCGGCTTTTTGAAAAGTTGGTAGACGCGAAAAAAACGATCACTCGGATCAAAGGCAAACCACGCAGCAATCGTTACACGTCTCGGCGATTTGGATAACACCTTGGTTTTGACGATTGGGGGTGCCCCGATGCCATCTCCCACCGGGATTGCCAATTTGCCGCGGATACGGCGCAGGTCGAGATTGCCGATCACCCGGTTCGCAAGGCATCTTGTCATGCTTTTTTGCAAGAATCGGCGAATCTTCGGGACTGTTTCAAAGCGTTTGGGCAGGATAACACCTCGACCACCCACTCGTTTTTTGGCAGAGAAAACAATGGTCCAGAAATCCCTTTCTGCTTCTCTGATCGTCTTCACCCATTTCCTTCGCATCCAGCATTCCTCCTTCTTACAAGCGTATGCAGCATTCCCTGCCTCCGGTTGGGCGTTCTCAGGGTTGGGCGAAGAGATGTATAACTATGGCATGGACGGACAAAGTAACAAGGTATGAACCATTTTCGGTGAGGAGGATATGACGCATGCCTAGTCAAATCAATACGGATTCTCTGAAAAAGGCCGAAGTCTCGGCCACGCTGGCAAAAACAATGATTACACAAGCAATTGAACAGTCTGCTGCCAATCCTCAGTTGGCGGAAGAGGCACTGAAAACAGCTTCCACGGAGATTGCGCAGGCGCAAACGATGATTTCCCAGGTTCAATCTACGATTCAGACTCAACAGCAACAACAACAGCAACAACAGCAGCAACAAAAATCCTGATGCCCAAGAGCAGGCAGAACCGCTACAGGTCCTGTCTGTTTTTCATTTGTCAGGCTCCCAGCTTCTTGTCTACAATAGAGGGAAATGTCTGAAAGAAATGAGGATGATCCCATGCCAAAGCTAAACGGCATCAATCATTTTTTGTTTTCTGTATCCGATCTTGAACGGTCCTTTTGCTTTTATCGCGATGTCCTTGGGGCACGTCCCCTCGTCCGCGGCAGGAAGCTGGCCTATTTTGACTGGAATGGGTACTGGCTGGCTTTAAATGAAGAAAGCGATATTCCCCGCCGTGAGATCCATGATTCTTACACACATCTGGCCTTCTCGATCGACGAGGAGAGCTTCGATACCTGGCGGGCGCATCTAGAAGCCCACCAGGTACATATTCTGCCTGGACGGGAACGTGATGAGCGGGATCGGCGTTCCATCTACTTCACCGATCCGGACGGACATAAATTTGAGCTTCATACCGGTACACTTGAGGATCGCCTCGCGTACTACCGGGATGAAAAACATCACATGACCTTTTTTGAATAGTGGATGGCGGCTATCGACCTGATCTTCGGCCCAAGCCTCTGATTTGCTTGCGAATCGAACGAAGCTCAATTGGGTTCAATCCTCTGGTCGAGTTGGGACGACGACGTGGATGAAATCGAGTTGTTCGAGTACGGGCCCTGCTAGCGGTGCCACGCGCCACACGAATGCCAAATGCCTGCAACGCCCATTGAACGGGGAACGAAATGGAGAGACGGCCATCTTCGGAGCCGGCAAAATTGACAGCGGCAGCACGATTCCCTGACGTCAGCCAGACGGAGCCGGAATCCCCAGCCAGCGAAACGGCCCGTGAACCGCGAATTACGGTCTGGTTGCGGAAACGAATCTGCCCCAGGCCCCCATAGCCGCCGTAGTCAACCATTACATCGGTGTGAATTGAGACGACCACACCTCTGACAAAGCCAGAGGAGCGTCCCACCTTTTTCAGGCGGCTTCCCAATGCATACGAGCGCACTGACCCGGGGATCCTGCCGATTCTGGCATAGCGTGGGGCGAGCAAACGCTGACTGCTCGGGATCGCGATCGCCACATCCAGATAATTGACCCCGCCACGTCTCAATCGCACATAGCGGTACATCCTGCCGATGCGGTCCCTTCCCGGGCGCCCGCCGTCCGCTCCACCCGGCTGCAGGACTTCCGTATAGGAACCGGAATTATTCCGATTTAATATGTGGTTGTTGCTCAGTAAAAAACGCCGTGCCTGGTTTGCAGCCTGCGCGACGATCAAGCCCGCTGTTCCGGATATGCCGCGCCTCCCTACGCTGTATCCGGCTATGACGGGACGAATTCGGCTGCGAAGTCCTCTGCCGGTCGCTTTCGGTTTGACAAAGGGATGGCAGCAGCAGCGGCCGGATTTGACGATCCGCACCGGAACACGTACGGAATTGCCTGTCTTGGCGTTGGGGACGTGAACGCAGGACGGGCATTTCTTTTTCATGGAAGCTTGCGAATGCAAGGTGTACAAGACGACACATAATCCACCTGCTCGGTTCACTCCATTGGCAAATCCCACTCCAATCCCTACAACTCCCGGCAATTTGCCCCAGTCCTTCACCAGTTTCTCCTTGGCACGCAAGGCGTGTTGCATCGTCGCCATCGTATCCCTCCCTCTTCGGATGTAAGCAACGTTCTCTTCCTCATCGTATGTTCGATGCGGCCAAGTACCTCGGACAGATGCAGCGGCTCTGAAAGCCTTTTTTTCAACAGAAAAAAGGTGTTCCACAAGCAGGAAAGCTGCTCGGGAACACCCTCTTCTTATTTTACGACGCTTCGGAGACCGTCTTGTTGTTTTCTACCAAGGCTTGCTTGAGGTTCTTGTTCCAGTGAACCAGCACCAGATTCAATACTACGGCTGTCAGGGAGCCGGTGACAATACCGTTTTGCAATAGCATTTTCAACATCGTCGGCAGTTGCTCGAACATGCCCGGCACAGCGGCAGAGCCAAGGCCGACTGCGATGCTGCACGCGGCGATCAGAAGATTTTCATTTTGCCGCAGGTCTACTTGAGACAGGATGTTGATACCGGAAGCCACGACCATCCCGAACATGGCAATCATAGCTCCCCCCAGAACGGCGTTGGGAATGACGGTTGTCAATGCAGCCAGCTTCGGCAGCAGACCGAGCACGACGAGAATGCCGCCCGCCCCGATCATGACGTCACGGCTTTTGATGCCGCTCAATTGGACAAGACCCACGTTTTGCGAGAAAGCCGTATACGGAAATGCGTTGAAGATTCCCCCGAGAACGATCGCTACCCCTTCTCCGCGCAGGCCCTTGACGACGTCCTCGTTGCTGACTTCTTTGTTGGTGGTTTTTCCCAATGCGAAGTACACGCCTGTAGACTCGGCCATGCTGATAATATTCACCAGGATCATCGTAATGATTGCTACCACACTAAACTCAGGCACACCAAAATAGAAAGGCTTGACGACGCTGAACCAGGAGGCTTCGACAACCGATCCGAAATGGACGATTCCCATCATATAGCCAGCTACTGTACCTGCGATCAACCCCAGCAAAACAGAGATGGCCCGGACAAATCCGGTCGCAAAGCGGTTGACCAGCAAAATAATGATCAACGTACCCAATGCCAATAGTAGATTGCTTGGCTGTCCGAAATCAGGGCTATCCTGCCCTCCCGCCGCATTGTTCATGGCTACGGGAATGAGCGAAAGACCAATAATGGTTACGACGGAGCCTTGCACCACCGTCGGGAAGAATTTCAGCAACTTCCCAAAAAGAGGAGCAGCCAGGACGACGAAGATCCCGGATATGATGATCGCCCCGTATGCGGTAGCCAGATTGCTGGTCGAAGCGATGGCGATGATCGGTCCTACAGCCGTAAAGGTACAGCCTAGCACGACCGGGAGGCGAATTCCCGTATATCGGGTGCCGATTACTTGCAAAAGCGTCGCGATCCCGCATGTGAACAGGTCTGCAGCGATCAGGTAAGCGATTTGGACAGGTGTCAGCTTCAACGCTGCCCCGATAATCAAAGGAACGACGACAGCGCCTGCGTACATCGCAAGGACGTGCTGGAAGCCCAGGGTAATCACTTTTTGTTTGGATAGCATGACGGTTCGATACTCTCCTCTATTTGCGCGTATTTTAAACTAGGCTGGAAGCCGGTTCGATAAACTCGATATGCTCCGTGGACATGGATTGAATCCGGGCGAGGGATTCGATGCGGACACCTGCTTGTTCAAGCAGGCCGCGCCCCTCTTGGAAGCTTTTTTCGATGACCGCTCCGATGCCGACCAGATGGGCTCCTGACTCCTTGATGATCTGAGTGAGTCCGACTAATGCTGCTCCTGTCGCTAGAAAATCATCGACGATCAAAATCCGATCCTCCGCAGACAGATACTGACGGGATACGCTGATCTGATAGGTCTCCTGACGTGTGAAGGAGTGGACGGGTGCAGCGTATACCTCTTCGGACAAGGTGATTGCCTTTTTCTTTTTCGCGTAGATGAACGGCACCCCGAGCGTATATGCTGTCGCCATCGCGAAGTGAATCCCGCTCGCTTCAATCGTCAGCACCTTGGTGATGCGCTCCCCTTCAAAACGCTCTGCAAAGGCTTGTCCGATCTGCATGGTCAAGAGCGGGTCCACCTGATGATTCAGGAACGAATCCACCTTCAACACAGATGCAGATAGAACTTTTCCATCCCGCATGATACGTTCTTGCAATTCCTTCATGTCTGTTTGTCCTCCCTTTATCTCCCCAGCTTCACTGTAACGCAATAAAGCCCAGAGCAGACAGGTCCCTGGCTGGTTACCTTACAACCAACACCAAGTGAAACCTGTCCCTCTGGGCTTTTCTCCCTCAGGTGTAGCACATGACGTGCCAGCGTCGCTCGGACCAGCCTTTTCCCTATCTACAAAAGACAAAAAACCGACATAGGAAAAACGGAACCCTAGACGCTCTTTCACTCGTAGTCAGGCGATTTACGGTCACCCGGTAGAAACTGTTGGGCCTTATTCCCAAAATTATACGAGCATACAGTATCTTGTTTCGATACTGACCAATCTACCATATCTAATGAAGTGGTATCAAGCGTTATTTTTTTGCAGGCTGCCGGAGTAGCCAAAAGCAAAAGCAAAACCCCCGATCCAGATCGATCGAGGGTCATAAAATACTTTGTTATTTCTTCTTCTGGCGTTGGCCCATCGTGATTTTCTTCCACTTTGCCTTCTCGGCCGCCCGCAATGCAGCATCTTCCTTGCGCGCCAGATGCGCCAATTCCCGTTGCAGCTTGCGGTAATTGTCGTAGCGCGATTGGTCCAGGGTACCGTCAGCCAAGGCTGCTCGAATCGCGCAGCCGGGCTCGCGCAGATGCTGGCAATCGCTGAAACGGCAGGACTCCCCGAGCGATTCGATATCGTCAAAGGCGTCGCGAAACCCTTCATCCGCTTCCCACAGCTGCAGTTCGCGCATGCCCGGGGTATCGATCATCAAACCGCCGCGCGGCAAAAGGAAAAGCTCCCGATGGGTCGTCGTATGGCGTCCCCGGTCATCTCCGGCCCGTACCTCGCTGACGCGCTGCATCTCGGCACCGCTCAGCTTGTTGATCAACGTAGATTTTCCCACACCGGAAGAACCTAGCAGGGCGACGGTCTGGCCTTCACCCAAATACGGTACGAGCTGGTCCAATCCCTCATCTTGTTCAGCACTGACGACATGCACCGGTACCCCGATCGCGACGGACTCAACCTCCGCGATGCGGGCTTCCAGATCGTCGCACAGATCCGCCTTGCTCAGCACGATGACAGGAGTAGCCCCGCTCTCCCAAGCCAGGATGAGATAGCGCTCCATCCGGCGCAGATTAAAGTCGTGATTCAACGCGTTGACGAGGAACACGGTATCGACGTTGGTAGCGACGATCTGCTCCTCTACCGTACTTCCCGCCACTTTGCGGGAGAACTTGCTTTTTCGGGGAAGCAAGGCATGGATCGTCGCTTTTTGCTCCTCCGGCCGCGGGCTGATCACCACCCAGTCGCCAACGGCTGGATAATCCTCCCGACCGGATGCCTCATAGCGAAGCTTTCCTGTCACCTCGCCCAAAAGCTCTCCATACTCGCTTATCACCCGATAGATTCGTTTATGTTCCAGCGTGACGCGTCCCACGCTGTAGCCTTGCTCGGCATAAGGGGCAAAATGCGGTGTAAAAAACGCATTCCATCCCATTTTTTGTAAAATAGACTCTTGTTTCTGCTGATTCACCTACGGATTCCCCCTGTAAATGGTTTCACATATCCACCAGTCACAGTCGAATCCTCTTCTGGTAAACGGGTTGTCGTTCGTTTAAAAGGAGGATTCCTGCGACCCGATTCCTGCAATTAGCTGTTTGTTCATGTACTTAGTTCCCATAATACATCGCTCCTTTTTCTACAGAACCCATTACCTTAGATGAAGGCAGTATGGATCTTGCGTAATGTTTCCCAGTTATTGTAACACGAAGTATGCAGAATGCAATAGCGGCTAATCGCCGCCGCCACCGCCTCCATCTCCGCCTCCGCTGTCACTGCCGCTGTCGCTTCCCCACCAACTGTCGGAGTTTTTGCTCGGCTTGTCATCCGAGTAATACGAAGAGCCGCCGGAATCCCCTGATGCGTGATTTCCACGCTTTTTCTCTTTATTGGCGATATTGACCACTGCCAAGATGACGAACAATGCCAAAAACGCGAAGACGATCCCGATTGCCATCAGACCCATACAGCACCTCTCCTCTCCATCCAACTTATCTGCTCGTTTTCTTTCTCAAGACACGTCCAAAGATCAACAGGATGGGCGACAAGAGAATCGCCGCCATGACCAGAGAAGCGCGTATCGAGTAACGATTGCCAACCCAGCCCACAAAAGGCCCGCCAGCAGTCTGTCCCAGCGCATCCGTCTGTCCCATCATCGAAATGATGGTAGCCCGCACCCTGCTCTCGATGTTCTGATTCAGCCAGGTATCAAACAAGGGTTGAGTGAGCGAGTTCAGCATCCCGATCAACAAGAGGCAGACCAACGCCCAGGTAAACGTCGGAGAAAAGGCAAACGCCAAAATCGCAGCGATGCGAATGAAGGTCAGTACGAACATCCCAACCATGACAACTCTTTCGTTGTTCATATCCAGCCGCCGTTCTCCTACACGAACGACAAATATGCTCAGGAACGTCGAGACCGCTGCGATCAAGCCAAACCACATCGCCATCGACAGGTGTGACTCCGGTATCCCGATCTCCGAGATGAGATGCGCCTCCCACAATCTGTCATACCCTTCTGACGCCGCTCCGCTAAAGAGGGTGACGACCAGGATCAGCAGCAGCATCGGTTCGCGGCGGATCACCTTTGCTCCGCTCAACCAAGTGGTCTTCATCTCCTGCCAATGAGACGAGTCTGCTGTCCGCTCAGGACGGACAAAACGATGTTCTTTCATAAAAAAGATCAGGAACAGCCCCAACCCCAGATAAAGCAATCCCCCCACTGCATAAGGAAGATGTGTTCCCAAGGTGGAAAGACCGACACTGAGGGCAATCCCCAAGAGCGTCCCCATCAGGGAATAGCTTTTGGCCCGCAAGAAAAGGCTTCCCATCTTCTCGGTACCGACTTCATCGACCACCCAGGCGGTATCCGCCCCACTGATAAACGTGTAGCCAATCCCGCAAATCAGCTGGCTGACCAGTACCCAGACAAATACGCCTACGAGCGGTGTCAGCGTCTCCAGACTCGGAATAAAGCCCTGAAGGACAAATCCGGCACCCAGCGCAAACATGCCCGCGATGACAGACAGACGCCGGCTGTAAGTATCCGCTACAACTCCGGTAATCCCTTCAAAAATCAACACAGTCACTTCCAGCACCATGCCAACGATCAGCAGTTCAAGCGGGTTTAATCCCAGCGTGGCAATGTAGAAGATCGCATACGTCGTAAACATCGTGCTATTGGCCAATGACTGCAAAAATGCCATGATCATGTATACCTGTGACGCGTGATAATTCATGTTTCCCCATCCACCTTTTCGGCAGACGACACGCCACGTCTCACTTGCTATTCAGTTGTCAATGACTGCGGAAGGCAAATGCGTACGTGTCGCCTAGCTTTTGTTTGGTCCTCCGATTTGTACTTGATTGAACGCATGTGAAAATGTTTGCATGCTTGTACACCTCCTGATTGAATTCCTTACATTATAATGGAAAAACGCACTTCCTGGATACGAAAGTGCGTTTTTCATCGTGCTCTTTGTTTAGGCGTTGTGATTGATTACTTTTACCAGACTGGAGATCGTGCCGGCATGGATCGCTTCGTGGATGAAAGCAAAGTTGCACAGCTCAGCTACTGTCTCAAAGCGCATAGGCCCCATTTCAATCGGTTTGGGCAAAGCCCCTTCCAGCGATTCGGGCGACAGTTCGGAGAGTTTGTTCAACTGCTCAGCGAGAACAGCCAACAGTTCGTCTTTCGTCGGCGGGGTGATGGTCCAGTCTGCTGGTTTCGTCCCCATGCTGAAAAGCGGCTCGTAAGAATCTGGAAGCTGGATGACGTCCTGGGAACAGAGTGCAAGGATGCTGTTCTGCACGACTGCGATATGGCCCAGATTCCATTTGATCGTGTTGTTGAAAGGAACTGGCTGTACATCGTAAAGCTCCTCTGGAATCGATTGGGCCCGGTGCAGCAACACACTGCGAATCGTTTTTCCTGAAGATAAAATCGCGGATGACATCAATGGACACCTCCATGAAATGGTAATCTTTTACCACTCTCATTGTACACGATTTAACGGACTATTAGGCTTTTTTTCGAAAGAAACTGACGAGCGAAAGCAGCAATGCCAAACCGGAGAGAACCAGCGGCAAGGTGTTGCCGGTTCCGGTCGAGCCGCCTTGTGCTGCGGCTGGAGCTGATTGCTCATCGGCGTGCCCGTGATCGTGTCCATGACCAGCATCCCCCGCTCCTTGTCTAACCGCCGTCACGGAGGCCGGGGTCTTGGAGTCCTGATCTCCCGTCCATTCTACGACTTCGCCGTCCGTATAGGTCTGATAGGCTTTCCAGGAAAGCTCTCCCGCTTCTTTGGGATTGGCCCCGACGAACGCGAATTCCACGAACTCATGCGGACCGATGCCACCATCTGTCGCCGTCCAGATCAAGGCTGTATTGCGCCCCTCTGTGTCTTTTTCGAATTCATAGCTCCATCCAGGCACAGGTTGGACGGTGCTTACCTTCACCCCCGCGGGAAACTCCACTTTTACTTTGACGGTATTCGCGTCTTTTTCCACTGGAACGCGGACGGTGTATTTTTCATAGGCACCCGTCGTCGTCTCTTTGGGATATACATTCACATGAGCCTGGGCTCCAGCGGCTGTCATCCAGACCACCCCAGCCACCAAAAGACTGCTCATCCATTTTGCTTGTTTCATCTTTATTCCTCCTCGACGTGACTTTAACCGGGATACGGCATTTGGCTCATCCACAATCCTGCGAAAATAGCCAAAATCCCAAAAACAACTTCCCAGCGCAAGCGCTTTTCATTCAACACATGTTTTCCAAGCCAGCCATTCCTCTGTCGATAAGCAACAATCAGCATCAGCAGGACCAAGACCAGCTTCACCACCAATAAATCGTTCCAGATCAGCCAGTTTTCCAGCATCTTCGTAAGATCGGTCTGCACCCACAGCATCAGTATGCCTGTGAACAGGGAAACCAGCGCAGCCATCGCGACAAGGCGCAAAAAGAAGTGCTTGAATGGTTCATTCCCTTGCTGTGCCTGCGATCTGTGCAACAGCAGGTAGGCGAGTGCTCCCAGCCACAGGGCAATGCTCAAGACGTGCAGCACACGCAGCAGCAAAGCCAGCCACAAGGGGGAAAGACCCCAGGCATGGCCGCCAAATGCTTGCGTCCCGATTAGCAAGAGCCACACCGCGACATACCAGCCTGTGATCATGCCGGGTAGTCCCAGCAGCAGGAGCAGCAAAGTGGATACCAGCAGCATGATAGCAAAGGGAGATTGAGACAAGACAGAGACATTGCCTTGCCAGAGCGCAGTTGTCAGGGAAGCCGCCGGAAGAGACGCATCGTAGACGAACCACAATGACGTCAGGCCGATGAACATCAACAGCCAGCCGATCTGTCTGCCTCTTCCCAAGGATTGCGCAAAGGACGGCAGGCCGTAGCGTTGAGCGAAGCAAGCCACTAGGTACAAGCCGCCTCCGACGAACAGGATTCCCTGAGTCAGGAATCGGAAAAGGATCAGATACGTCGGATCCGATTGTTTCTGGGTCGGCTCGGCAACATGCGCACTCTTTTGTCCCAAGGAAAAGGTCAACCGCTCTTCCACCGGATGTCCGTCCTCTGATACTACCGAAACGATTGCTGTATACGTCCCTTCCGCTAGATTAGCAGGCAGCGGAACATGCACGCGCGTCGCGTCACCTGGCTGCAGCTTGGGCTGCTCCAGCTTGACTTCCTCTCCGTTCCAATCGTACAGATGAATCTCCACCAGATCAGCCTCCAGGACCTCTGTAAAAGCAAACGAGAGTTGTCCCGGGTTATGGTGCAGGAGTTCACCTTCTTTTGGCGAGCTGTCCACCAATCCGGCGTGCGCCTGGACATTGCCGATCCCTCCCATGAGGATCAGGAGAATACAGATGATCCGTACTAGGACCTTCGTGCTTTTCATGTTCATTTCGATCACCTTCCGCTTCATAAGCCTACCAGAATGACGGCTTGTTCCATATGGCTCACCCGGGCTATTTTCAAGGAGTATCGCCAAAAAAAGAAAGAC
>DASQMM010000264.1:0-3273 GCA_035645495.1 Brevibacillus sp.
ACAGCCTTATGATCTGCCTTTGGAGCAATTGCGGGAATACAGACCAGCACTGACTCGACGTGACGACTTCTCTGCCTTTTGGGAGGAAAGCAAGCAGCTGCTGGCACAGGTACCCAGCGATCCACAGCTCACAGCCCTCGAATATCCGGTCGATGGCGTACGGCTCTATGAGCTAAGCTTTGCGGGATTTGGGGATGCGCACATTCGCGGATACTACGCGGTGCCTGACCGAGCGGGACAGCATCCGGGGCTAGTCCTGTACCACGGCTACAACTGGAGCCATGATGGGCAGATCCATGAAGTGGTCAACTGGGCCTTGCACGGCTATGCCACATTCGGGATGCTGGTGCGCGGACAGCAGTTGAGTGAGGACAATAGTGTCGCACCACATGGGAACTCGGCTGGCTGGATGACCAAAGGCATTTTATCCAAGGAGACGTATTACTACCGTGGCGTGTACATGGATGCGGTACGAGCGCTTGAAGTGCTGGCGGAACGAGAGGAAGTGGACGCTTCTCGCATCGGAGTGACCGGCGGTAGTCAGGGAGGGGCATTGAGTCTGGTCGCTGCAGCCCTTTCCTCCATCCCGCGCGTAGTAGTTGCGGAATACCCGTATTTAAGCCACTTTCGGCGGGCGATCGACACAGCGCTTGCCGGGCCGTACTTGGAGATCAATGAGTTTTTTCGCCGCAACAGCGCGCCTGAGATCGAGGAAAAAGCGATGGAGACACTGTCCTACTATGACGTGATGAATCTGGCTCCCTTGGTCACATGCCCCGTGCTGGTCTCAATTGGCTTGATCGATGAAATCACGCCTCCGTCGACGGTGTTTGCAGCCTACAATCACTTGCAAACCAGCGATAAGCAAATCCGCGTCTACCGCTATTTCGGCCATGAACCGATGTCTGCCTTTCATATGGAAAAGCTGAGATATCTGCGCGAGCATTTGCATTTGACCGCAAAAACCATGAATTGACAACGCAACACTGGCTTGCTAATATACTTTCTTAAATACACTGCTTGAAAAGGCAATGAAAGGACTCGCAGTTATTTGCCTTGTCCCAGAGAGTCGGCCCCCGTCTGCAAGGCTGATACATAGGCATAGCTGCACCCCATCCTGAAGCCGCTGGTGAAGAACTGTGCCGGATGCCCGCCGTTATCGGGTTTGTTGAGTGAACAGCAGCCGATGTCTGCTGTTAATCAGGGTGGTACCGCGGAAGTTGATCCTCCGTCCCTATGTGGGATGGGGGATTTTTTAATTTGTGAAAAGGAGAGAGGTCACATGAAGCAGGACAAAGCGTTTGTGAAAGAAATCACTCCGCAGTCCGAGGATTTTTCCCGCTGGTATATTGACGCGATCAAAAAAGCGGAGCTGATGGACTACACCCCGGTTCGCGGCTGTATCGTGTTCAAGCCGGACGGGTTTGAGCTGTGGGAACGCATCCAGGCGGCAATGGACAAGCGATTCAAGGAGACAGGACACCGCAATGCCTATTTTCCGATGCTGATCCCCGAGTCTTTTTTTCAGAAGGAGAAGGAGCATATCGAGGGCTTCAATCCGGAGCTTCCCTGGGTGACAGAGGCCGGAGGAGAGCCGCTCGAGGAAAAGCTGGCCTTGCGTCCGACCTCGGAGACGATCATCGGGCATATGTACAGCCAGTGGATTCAAAGCTACCGCGATCTGCCTGTGCTGATCAACCAGTGGGCCAACGTGTTCCGCTGGGAAAAGCGGACGATGCCGTTCCTGCGCACCTCCGAATTCCTCTGGCAGGAGGGACATACCGCACACGCCACCGAGGAGGAAGCCCGGGAAGAGACCATGCAGATGCTGGAGATTTACCGCGAAGTCGTGGAGCAGGAGCTGGCGATCCCGGTCTGGAAGGGGCAGAAGACGCCGAGCGAGCGGTTTGCCGGTGCCATCGATACGTATTCCATCGAAGCGATGATGAAGGACGGCAAAGCGGTGCAGGCGGGAACCTCCCACTACCTGGGCGAAAACTTCGCGCGCGGCTTCGAGATCAAGTTCCTCGATCGCGACAACCAGTTCAAGTACGTCCACACCACTTCCTGGGGCAGCTCGACCCGCCTGATCGGAGCGATGATCATGGTGCATGGAGATGACAGAGGGCTTGCCTTCCCGCCACGTATGGCGCCGACACAGGTAGTCATGATTCCCGTTGGTCCGATGAAGCTGCGCGAACAGGTCATGACGGCTTTTGATCCCTTGTTTGATGCCTTGAAAGCGGCAGGAATTCGCGTGCGTGCCGACCTGCGCGAAGAGACACCGGGCTGGAAGTTCAATGAATGGGAAATGCGAGGTGTGCCGATTCGCCTGGAGATCGGTCCGCGTGATGTGGAGAACGGACAGGTGATTCTGGCGCGGCGCGATACGGGTGAAAAGGTGACAGTGCCGATTGCGGGTGCGGCTGAAGCTGTTGCAAAGCTTTTGGAGGAGATCCAACAAAATATGTATGACAAGGCTGTCTCCTTCCGCGATGAGCACTCCCATCTGGAGATCGACACGCTGGAGCAGCTGCATGCCCATATCGCTGCATGCGAAAGCGATAAAAAGCCAAGCGGTTGGGTCCTGGCAGGCTGGTGCGGCGAGGATGCGTGCGAAGCGAAGGTCAAGGAAGAGACCAAGTTCACTTCCCGCAATATTCCGTTTGAACCGCCTATGGAGAAAAAGACGTGCATCACCTGCGGGGCAGAGGCCAAGCATACGGTTTGGTTTGCACGGGCTTATTGATGCCGCAAAAGAGAGGAAGACCACCTGTTCAGACGCGATCAGGTGGTCTTTTTGCTGTTACGAGGAACTCTGTTTGGATTTCCAAGGCTTTTGCTTGTGCTCGACAGGTGCCCATATCTTGCGTTCATTGTCCCATTTCAGTCGGAACAGGTGGTGAGTCCCGTCTCCTGCAGCGTAGATGCTGATGACATCGTCGTAGGTTCCGTTTCTGACGAACACACCGGGTTTACGGTCCCCGGCTTTCAGTACGATGGGCGGCTCTTTGAATACCGAACTTGCCCACCAGAAGGTGTGCAATTTGTAAATAGCCAAATCCGGATTCTGGTCAATTTCCTCAAATGTGACTTCGATCTTATCCCGTTTGAGATCAATCAGATAGGTATACTCGTCAAAGTTGAGTCCAAAGTTTGCAAATATGATTTTATAATTATCAAACTCAGAGAAAACAGATCGAAAGGTTGATACAAAGTCGCTATTGGACGACAGGAACAACAGATTGTCGTAGCTGTATTGATAGGTAGGAC
>DASQMM010000265.1:0-3729 GCA_035645495.1 Brevibacillus sp.
CGCATGAATATATTTCCACCGGACAAGTTGATTCTAAATTCGGCTTCGATGTGCAGAACGGCCAGGCATTAGAAGCAATCAAATACGCGCATGAAAGCAAGCAGCTTCATTTGCTCGGCGTACACAGCCATATCGGATCACAAATCTTTGAAGCAGAGGGCTTTATCGTTGCGATCAAGCGGTTGATCGAACTGTTGGAAGAGGCAAGGGAGCAGCACGGATTTATATCCGAGGTTCTCAACGTCGGAGGAGGCTTCGGCATCCGCTATGTGGAGAGCGATACGCCTCTCACAGCAGAGACATATATCAAGGCGATTACGGATACGGTGCGTGAAGAGATGACCCAACGCCAGCTTCCTTTGCCAGAGCTGTGGATCGAGCCCGGTCGCAGCATCGTCGGGGATGCGGGAACAACCTTGTATCGCATCGGCTCCCACAAGCATATTCCGAATGTGCGCAAATACGTTGCAGTAGATGGAGGGATGACAGATAATCTGCGTCCTGCCCTCTACCAAGCAGTATACGAAGCGGCGATTGCCAACAAAATGAACGCTCCTGCCACCGAGCAGGTGTCCATCGCGGGCAAATGCTGTGAATCCGGTGACATGCTGATCTGGGACGTGATGCTCCCGGAAGCCGACGCGGGCGATATTCTGGCTGTAACCAGTACAGGTGCCTACGGCTATTCCATGTCCAATAACTACAATCGCATTGCCCGTCCTGCTGTCGTGTTTGTGAAGGAAGGGGAGGCGGAGCTGGTCGTCAAGCGTGAGACGTATCAAGACGTGGTAAGCCACGATCTTTTGCCCAAGCGCGCCCAGCTGCAACGCTAGAACACCATATAAAGATCACGGATGCCTCTGGAGTCGGAAATGACGAAAGGGGCATTTTCTTATTCCCGACAATTGGACGAATGCGTCTCTTGCATGATAGAATAGAATGGTTAACTTTATCAGGTCTGGAGGCTTACATATGAAAAAAGCGCTTATCACCATGGAGAATGGCAATCAAATCGAGCTGGAGCTGTTTGATCAGGAAGCTCCTGGCACCGTTGGCAACTTTGAAAAGCTGGCGAATGAAGGTTTCTACAACGGTTTGTCCTTTCACCGTGTGATCCCTGGCTTCGTAGCGCAAGGCGGTTGCCCGCATGGAACAGGAACTGGCGGCCCGGGCTACACCATCAAATGCGAGACAAAAGGCAACCCGCACAAGCATCTCCGTGGCGCGCTTTCGATGGCACACGCAGGAAAAGACACAGGCGGCAGCCAATTCTTTATCTGCTATGATTCCTTCCCGCATCTCGACGGAGTACATACAGTGTTTGGCCGCGTGACTTCCGGCATGGAACATGTGGATGCAATCAAACAAGGCGACAAAATGAGCACAGTAGTCGTATCGTAATTGTGACTTGTCAAAGACACTGGTGACACCGCGTCGCCAGTGTCTTTTTAAGGCTTGTAAGCCTATCTCCATGCTGTTATCTTAAAAGGTAGACGATTTTCGAGGAGGAGCCAATGGATCTTTTTCACTTTGAGTGGGAGACAGTGCCGTTTCGCTTGATCGCGTTCGTAATTGCCTTCTCCCTTCATGAATATGCCCATGCCTTTGTAGCCTGGAAGCTGGGAGACAACACAGCAAAGGACGAGGGGCGACTTACCGTCAACCCGATCCCCCATATTGATCCGTTTGGATTGATCTTGATTTTGTTTGGACCGTTTGGCTGGGCCAAGCCCGTGCCTGTCAACCCGTTGAAATTTCGCGGCAACAAACGTCTCGGGATGGTCTATGTCTCCGTTGCGGGGCCGTTGGTTAACCTGGTATTGGGAATTTTGTTTGCAATCATTTACCTCTATGTCCTCCAGGCGGGGATGCTAGCGGATACAAGTGACAAGTGGAATTACGCGATTAGATTGACATTGGAATACAGCGTCATTATCAACGCGGCTCTGTTTGTCTTTAACTTGTTGCCTGTCCCTCCACTCGACGGTTACAAAATCTTGCGCTTCCTCTCCCCCAGGGGATGGGACCGGTTCTATTACAGCTATGAAATCTATGGACCTTGGATCTTGCTTTTGCTGATTTTTATTCCGGGTGTCCGCTCGATCATATTTGGCATCCCGATGGCCTATGTCATCAATGGGGTGCAGGAGATTGCGTTCTCGATTTTACGTCCTTTCCTTTAACAGAAACGAGGGGTTATCTTGGCATATAGCATCAAACTGGACTCCTTCGAGGGGCCGCTCGACCTGTTGCTTCATCTGATCGACAAGGCGGAAGTGGACATCTACGACATCCCCGTGGCGGAAATCACCGAGCAGTATCTGGCGACGATCGATACCATGCACCAGATGCAGCTGGACGTAGCGAGTGAATTTGTCGTCATGGCTGCGACGCTTCTATCCATCAAGAGCAGAATGCTGCTGCCGAAAAAAGAAGAGCAAGTCTTTCAGCCATATCTGGACATGGATGTGGAAGAAGTGGACCCGAGAGAGGAACTGGTGCAGCGGCTTCTGGAGTACAAGCGCTACAAGCTCCTTGCCGAACAGCTTCGGGAGATGGAGAGCGGCCGCAGTCAGGTCTTTACCCGCCCTGCGGAAAATTTGACGCCGTATATTCGAGAAGAAGAGAACACCGTGAAGGATGTCACGCTGTACGATCTTATTAGCGCGTTGGAGAAGATGGTAAAAAAAGCAAAGGAAAAAGAGCAGCCACTCACGAAAGTATCGCGGGACGAGGTTTCGATCAAGGACCGGATGCAGGAGATCCGCCAGTTCGTCCGGGTTGGTGGCGGGATGGTCCGCTTTTCGCAGCTTTTCTACAAAGAAGTGACGCGCTCGCAGATTGTCACGACCTTCCTTGCCCTCCTGGAATTGATGAAAGCCAAGGAGATTCAGTGCATACAAAATCAGCTTTTTACAGATATCATGATATGTGAGAACAATACGAAAGGGGTCCCCACCGATGGACTATGACAAGCTGAAGGGTGTCATTGAGGGCTTGTTGTTCATCTCGGGCGATGAAGGCATCGCCGCCAAGGAGATCAGTGAGATCACCCAGGTGCCGGAGGATGAAATCATCGACCTGATCGAGGACATGAAAGCAGATTTTCGCCGTGCTGGTAGAGGCATTCAAATCGTAGAGGTAGCAAAAGCGTATCAATTGACTACCTTGCCGGAGCATGCCGAATACTTTGAACGGCTCGCCAGTTCCCCCAGCCAATCCACGTTGTCGCAAGCGGCGCTGGAGACGTTGGCCATCATCGCTTACAAGCAGCCGCTCACTCGTACCGAAATTGAGGAGATTCGCGGTGTGAAATGCGAGAAGGCTTTGAATACGCTCATCTCGAAGCAATTGATCCGAGAAGCCGGGAGAGCGGAGGGAATCGGTCGACCGATCCTCTATGCGACAACAAAAGATTTTCTGGAACATTTTGGATTGCGCGAACTCTCCGATTTGCCTCCGCCGCCTGTCAATCTGGACGTTGAAGAGGCCCGAATGGAGGCTTCCGCATTGTTCGGAAAAGCAGATGAGACAAGAAACGACTAGATGCTGTTGACTTTTTCGTACTAACCCCTGACTCGTCCCCATATACTTGGTACAAACCTGTGTGATCTGTACTTTGGAATGGGGAGGATGTGGATGAGGGTGCGGAAACGTTTATGCGGCGTGCTCGTCGTTTTTCTTTTTATACAGCTCCTTTTGCTGCCTGTTGCGGAAGTCAGGGCGAAT
>DASQMM010000266.1:0-3695 GCA_035645495.1 Brevibacillus sp.
GGGTGGCCCAGCACCTGGTGGTTCCATGTATGCGAGCCGTTGATCTCGGCAAAGGCAGGTAAAAACTCGTCGTAATACGTGTCCCACAAGGCGTCAGGAACCTTGATCGCATCCCCGTGCAGCGACAGTCCCTTATTCATCTGCAGATGGTTGGCGTAAAGTACCCCGTATTCTTGGTCGGTACCGGGATAAGGAACGGTCTGTACACGGGAGAGATCGCCATCGTAATACAAGACGCGCCAACCGTCCCTGTTTTCGAGCTCGCCAAATACCGACTGCTCGTTGGCTTCGTAGAAAAAGTAGAGAAGGCCGCGCGCAGGCAGATCATTGACTATACCGAAGCTTTGGATTTCTTCCAGGTTGAGCTGACCGATGAAGACAAGCGGTTCGTCATGGTACATCGGGTAGCTCCAACCAGGAGGAAAATCGGGAAATCCGCCCAATCTGCTTTTCGCCAATTCAGGAAATTCCGTTCGTTGCGGCAACAGGTAGATGCAGGGATGAAGATGAGCGAGGATGTTCTCTTTCATTTCTTCCAGACCATATTTTTCGATGAGGGAAATCACCTTTTCTTTCACAGACATTCTCCTTTTCATGTTTCCAAATAAAAGGTAAGATGAACGCAATCCAATCTGCTCACGATGATGCCAGAGAGAGAAGGGTGCGTTATGAAAATTGAATTCCTTACCCTGTCAGAGGGAACCAGGCTTCAATATTCTATTCGGGGAGAAGGGCCGCCAGTCCTCGTGCTGCATGGCGGTCATTCCAATTGCACAGAAGAGTTCGGCTATCAGGCGTTGTTGGATGCAGGCTACTCCCTGATCACGCCGTCACGTCCAGGGTACGGAGAGACTTCACGCGAGCTCGGGGAAAGCCTCATGACGGCTTGTCAGGCGTACGATGAACTGCTTCGCCATTTGCAAATCGAAAAGGTTCATGTTATCGCGGTCTCTGCCGGCGGACCAAGCGGCATTTTCTTTGCCTCCCAATACTCGCAGCGAATGCGTACACTGACACTGCAATCAGCGGTGACAGGCCCGTGGCTGACATCAAAAGACAAGGAGTACAAAGTAGCACAGATCATGTTTCGACCCGGAGTAGAGGCGTATCTCTGGAAGCTGCTCGCCTTCATGACCGACCGCTTCCCGAAATATATGTTCAAACAGATGGCCTCGTCTTTTACGAAGCTGCCCTGGAGAGAAGTCGAGTCTTATCTCCTGCCCGAGGATGTGGAGGCATTTCGGGCGATGAATCGTCGTCAGCGGTCGGGACATGGCTTCATGATTGACCTTTTACACCCCGGACAGATTGAGGTCCAGCATCTGGAGGACGTGACGTGTCCCGTACTGATCATGCATAGTCGGCAGGATAGAACGGTTCCGCCCGAACACGCCCATCGTGCATATAAATGCATGCCGAACGCACAGCTATGTCTCCTCGATACCTGGGGACATTTGATATGGTTGGGCAAAGGATCTGAACAGGTACATCAGGAATTGCTTTCTTTCCTGAGTCAATGGGAAGAAAATACGAATGAATCTGAAACTTCGGTCCCCTTTTCCCGTATAGACTAAAGACACAGAATAGAGAAGGGGAGGCGGAACATGAACGACGATAATGTAGTGAACATGAATTCCTTCAAACAGGGAGGAAAATGGCTTGTTACCATTTTAGTAATTGCTGTCATCGTGTTGTTGGGAACACAGTCCTTTGCGATTATTTCAGCGGGTCATAGCGGTATTGTGCTGCAATTGGGAGCTGTTCAGCCGAAAGTGCTGCAAGAAGGACTTCATTTCAAGATTCCGTTTATTCAAACAGTGATCCCGATCGAGGTCCGGGTGCAAAAGTCAGAGACAAGTCAGACTTCTGCATCGCGCGATCTGCAAACCGTATCAACAACCATAGCCGTTAACCACCACCTGGATGCCAATAGCGTCAACAAGCTGTATCAGCAGGTTGGTCTGGAGTATAATTCCCGCATTGTGGACCCGGCCATTGCCGAGGCGCTCAAAGCGGTGACAGCTCAATATACAGCAGAAGAACTGATCTCCAAACGTTCGGAAGTGAGCGGCAAAGTAAAAGAATTGCTGACGCAGAAGCTTTCGGCTTACTATATCGTGCTGGATGAAATCAACATCCGCGAATTTACTTTCAGCGAAGAATTCAACCGGGCGATTGAATCCAAGCAGATCGCCGAGCAGCAAGCACTCAAATCCAAGCTGGATCTCGAGCGCATCAAGATCGAGAAAGAGCAGGAGATTACCAAAGCTCAAGCCCAGGCAGAAGCACTCCGCTTGCAGAAACAGGAAGTGACACCGGAGCTGATCCAGCTCAGACAGATCGAAGCGCAGCTGGAAGCGATCCGCAAATGGGACGGCAAAATGCCGAATGTTACTGGCGGCGCCATGCCATTTATCGATGTGAGCAAGCAATAACAAAACGGTCATGACCGTTTTGTTTGACCGCAAGCGGTCACATCCACTTTTATGAAAAACGTCGAGACGTTTTTCACAGAAAAGACGGGTGCTCGGCAGAAGATCAGCTTCTGATGAGCACCCGTTTTTCGTTCTTGCAGGATACAACCCTGTCACTTCGCCCCAGCGTTTGTCAGAAGCTCGATCATTTCCTGATACCCGCGCTTTTTCGCATGCTGCAAGGGAGTTACGCCATCATGATCAGCCAGGTTAACGTCTGCACCGTGATCGATCAACAGCTTCACAATCTCCTGATGATTTTTTCCGCCGTCGCCCAAAATCACGGCTTCCAGCAGAGCGGTCCAGCCCAGATTGTTGACATGATTCACATCGACGTCGGAGTTGGTGAGCAGCTCGCGAACGACCTCCACATGTCCGCGATCGGCTGCAGGAATCAGGGCCGTACCGCCAAAGCGGTTGGTAATCGTCGTATCGGCGCCAGCTGCGATCGCTGCTTTTACGAAATCGAGCTTTCCTTCCGCGCCAGCGTAAAGCAGAGGATTGTCCAGACGCTGATCCCGAATGTTGATGTTCGCTCCTTGTTCCGCCAGAAATTGGAATATCTCGAGTTGGTCGGTATGAACCGCGATCATGGCAGAAGTTCTGCCTCTTTCGTCCGTGGCATCAATATCTGCTCCATCTGCCAGGAGCTTTTTGATCGTTGCTTGATCTCCATTTTGAACAGCCTGTAACAACGACTGATTCAACTGTCCCATCTCCTTGTTTACCGCTTCGATTGTTTGCTGCTCTTCGCTTTTGAGCAGGTCGTTCGCGTCCCCTTCACATCCAGACAATGTGATGGCGAGAAAAAGAAGACCGACGCGCAGCATCGCTTACCAGCACCTTTCCCGAATGTTCTTATTCCACCGCCAATTCAACCTGAGAGTTGCCCGCCCAGTCGCCAACAGGTGTTACGGTATAGGTAATTCCTCCTGTCAGTGTACCATTTTGCTGGAGGTCAAACACACCTGCAGCGCCTTTGCGGCTGGAATACTTATAGGTAGCCACAAGTGTTTCTCCGTCAGGGCTGGTCAGCTCTACACTGCGCCCGGAAAACAACTCGTCGCCAGGGTCTGAAGTCAATGTGACCGTGATCGAAGTATCACTGACGGCCTCTGCTTCGCTCAATTGCAGCGGAGCGATTTCTTCTGCAACAAAGTTTGGATTCGCAATCTCCGCCCAGTCGGAGGTAACCGTGTATCGGACGCCTGGTTTCAGTGT
>DASQMM010000267.1:0-65249 GCA_035645495.1 Brevibacillus sp.
CCTCGTACCGACCCTTCTGTTTTTTTGCTGTCAAAATCTAAGAAAGCCCTGTGATCCTTCCATCCTGTTCTACTCGCAGCGCTTCCGCTGCCGGTTTTTTCGGCAGCCCCGGCATCGTCATCAGGCTTCCTGTCAGAACGACGATAAACCCTGCTCCCGCTGAGAGACGGATCTCGCTGACCGAGATCGTAAAGTCGGTCGGCGCTCCCAAAATCTCCGGGCGATCCGTAAAGGAATACGGCGTTTTTGCCATGCACACTGGCAGATGGGACAGCCCCATAGCCTCCACTTTTTGCAAGGTTTTCAACGCCGACGGCGAAAAGGTGACACCCGACCCCCGGTATAACTCTCGGACAATCGTCTCCACCTTTTCTTTCGCGGATTGCTGCTCATCATACAGAAAACGGAAATGTGACGGTTGCTCGGCAGCGCGGGCAACCTTTTCGGCAAGGTCTACGCCGCCCTCTCCGCCTTTTTCCCAGACACGGGAGAGCGCCGCTTCTACACCCAACTCCTGGCAAAGCTCAAATACGGTTTCCACCTCAGTCTGGGTGTCGGTAATGAAATGATTCACCGCTACAACTGCTGGGACACCGAATTTACGTATGTTTTCGATGTGTCGTTTGAGGTTCTCAAATCCGCGTCTCACGGCAGGCACATTCTCTGTCTCCAGATCGGCAACCTTGACCCCGCCGTTAAACTTCAAGGCACGAACCGAAATTACGACCACGGCCGCAGACGGCGTCAGACCTGCTTGACGGCATTTAATATCGAAGAACTTCTCGGCACCCAGATCCGCACCGAAGCCAGCCTCCGTCACCACGTAATCCGCCAGCTTCAATGCCATTTTCGTCGCTACGACACTGCTGCATCCGTGGGCAATATTGGCAAAAGGCCCTCCGTGAATCAGAACCGGTGTACCTTCGATCGTCTGCACCAGGTTTGGTTTGATGGCGTCCTTGAGCAGCACGCACATCGCATCGACTGCCTGAATATCCTGGGCACGCACCGGCTGATCGTCCATGTCGTAGCCGATGATGATCTGGTTAAGCCGCTCCCGGAGATCTTCCCTATTTTCACTCAAGCATAAAATGGCCATGATTTCCGATGCGGTGGTAATCATAAAGCCATCTTCCCGAGTGATGCCGTTGCCGTCCCCCAAACCGACTACGATTTGGCGAAGCGCACGGTCATTCATATCCATCGCCCGTTTCCAGACGATTTTCTTCGGATTGATGCGCAGCGAGTTTCCGTGATGAATGTGGTTGTCTATCATCGCAGCCAACAGGTTATGCGCAGAAGTGATCGCATGCAGATCTCCCGTAAAATGCAGGTTGATCTCGTCTGCCGGCAGTATTTGTGCCTTTCCGCTGCCTGTCGCCCCGCCTTTGATCCCCATGCAAGGGCCTAAGGACGGCTCTCGCAGCGCAGCCACTGTCTTTTTCCCGATCAGATTAAGCGCCTGAGACAATCCGATCGTGGTCAACGTCTTACCGGCCCCTGCTGGGTTGGGATTCATCGCCGTGACCAGAATCAATTTCCCGTCGGGGCGCTCCTTTAACTCATCCCACAATTCATCCGCCAGCTTCGCCTTGAACTTCCCATATTGCTCCAGATTTTCTTCTGAAATCCCTATCTGCCTGGCTATCTCGACAATCGGTTTCATCCGAATCCCCCTGCATTTCATGTTATGGCGTACAAACCTACATTCCACAAGCAAATCCTGAACTCCTTTGGAAATAAGAAAAACAACCTCCCTCAAGCAGATGATATGCCAAAAGAAGGTTGTTTTGTAAGGTGGTCTTACCCAAAAATTTTACCCGGATTCAAGATTCCATTCGGATCCAGTACCTGTTTGAACGACTGCATCACGTCGAGAGCCGCACCGTGCTCCCTGCGTTGATATTTCATCTTTCCGATTCCGACACCGTGCTCGCCTGTGCACGTACCGCCTCGCTGCAATGCATATTCGACCAGATGAGCATTCAGTTTGTCTGCACGCGCTACTTCGTCTTTGTCGTTCAGATCGATCATCAAGATGACGTGATAGTTGCCGTCCCCGACGTGACCCAGGATCGCGCCGTCCAGTCCCGAGCGATCAATGGCTTCACGAGCATCCACAATCGCGCCAGCCAGTTCGGAAAAAGGCACACATACGTCGGTGACCATCATTTTTTTGCCTGGCGATTTATGCACGAATGCATAGGCCATATTGTGACGGGCATCCCAGAGCTGCGCCCGAGCCTTGGAATCCGTCTCGAACAAGAACTGGGTGCAGCCATGTTCACCCGCGATGCCTTGCGCAAATTCGATATCATGCTGCAAGCTTTGCTCACTGCCGTGGAACTCGATGAAGAGTGTCGGGCTTTCCGGGTAATCTGTTTCCTTGAACAGATTCACCTGACGGATCGAACGCTCGTCTACCAATTCAATCCGCGCTACCGGGATTCCAGCAGAGAGGATATCGACGACGGTGTTGACAGCATCCTGTACGGTCGGGAAGCTGGCGCGAGCTGCCATCGTGGCTTCGGGAATGCCGTATACGCGCAGAGTCAGCTCCGTAAAAGCTCCCAGCGTTCCTTCTGATCCGACGAACAGCCCAGTCAGATGATAGCCGGAAGAGGATTTCGCTGTCATGCTGCCCGTACGGATGATGCGTCCATCTGCGAGTACAACCTCCAGGTCGCGAACGTTATCGCGCATCACGCCGTAGCGTACGGAAGTGGTTCCACTGGCATTCGTAGCTGCCATTCCGCCCACTGTAGCATCAGCCCCTGGGTCAACGGAGAAGAACAGACCATGCTTTTTCAATTCTTTGTTCAATTGCATACGTGTCACACCTGGCTGCACACGAACCAGGAAATCTTGCGGACGCACTTCCAGCACCTGATTCATCAGCGAGAAGTCCATGCTGATTCCGCCTTTGTAGGGAATGACGTGTCCTTCCAGACTGCTTCCCAAACCAAATGGCGTTACGGCAATTCGCTTCTCATTTGCGAATTTCATGATTTTGCTGACTTCTTCCGCCGTTTGCGGAAAAACAACGACTTCAGGCAAACGCGGCGTATGATAGGATTCGTCATGGCTATGGTGTTCCAGAACGGTTGGATTGGTCGTTACGCGCTCGCTTCCCAGCAAACCTACCAATTCTTCGATATAACTCATGTTGCATTCTCCCTTCATTACTTACTCATATTGACCAAGAACATGCTGATTTCTGGAACATAGGTGATCAACATCAAATCGACGATCATGATGACCAGGAACGGAATCACCGCACGTTCAATCGCCGTATTCGGCAACTGCGAGATCTTCCCGGCGACCAGTAAATTGATTCCCACTGGCGGTGTCAGCATTCCGATAGCAGAGTTCACTACCATAATAATCCCGAACAGGATCGGATCGATTCCGAGCGCCAAGATAATCGGCAGCAGAATCGGTGTCAACAGAATGATGATAACCGATGTTTCCATAAACGTCCCCATGATCAGCAAGAAAACGTTAATGATCAAAAGCGTGATGACAACACTATCTGTAATCCCCAGCATAAATTGAGCAATTTCCTGAGGAATATTTTCTCGAGTCAACAGGAATCCAAACGAGTTGGCTGTAGCAATAATCAGCATGATAGCTGCCGTCAAACTGGCAGCGCTGGTAAAAATATGCCCAAGGTCCTTCCACTTGATCTCCCGGTAGATGAACAATCCGACGACCAAGCCGTAGACTACAGCCACGACAGCTGCTTCTGTCGAGGTGAAGATTCCTCCGTAAATGCCGCCCAAGATGATGACGGGCATCATAATTGCTAGAATCGCATCTTTGAAAGACTTCCAAATTTCCCCGGCGGAGTATTTTCTTCCACCGCCCCAACCGTTCTTCTTGCTTACCCAAATCGAGTAAATGACGAGCGAGACTGCGACGAGAACCCCCGGTCCAATCCCGGCGATAAACAAATCATTAATGGATGTACTGGCTGCCACTCCATAGAGAACCAGCGGCACGCTTGGTGGAATCATAACTCCGATTGTTCCGCCCGCTGCATGCAGAGCCGCAGAAAAACGGACATCATACCCTTTTTTAACCATGTGCGGAATCAAAATCCCGCCGACTGCTGCTGTTGTCGCCGCAGATGAACCAGAGATCGCGGCAAAAAAGGTACAACCAATGACAGCAACAATAGCCAGTCCACCTGGCAAATTTCCTACGATGGTATTGGCAAAGTTGATCAATCTTGCTGAAATTCCGCCCGTCTCCATCAGCTTACCCGCCAAAAGGAAAAACGGAATTGCCATCAACGGGAAGGAGTCTGTCCCATTAAACATTTTTTGAATGACAACCAGAAGAGGGATATTCCCTTCAATCATAAAGACTGCCACTACGGACAAGCCAAGTGCAACCGCAATCGGGACATTAATAATCAGGAGAAACAACAATATTAAAAATAACATCGTGCCCATTATCCATTCACTCCTTCCCGGTGATGTCTTTCCACGTCACATGGAGGACATTCATGATGAGCAAAATACCGCTGATCGGGATCACCATGTAGACATAGCCCATGGGAACGAGCAGGCTTGGGGATGTCTGGGTCATGCTTCTCATCGATAACAGATAACCCTGGTGGATCATGACGATAAAAAACGTGATCGTTAAAAGAGCAGCCACCGACAAGACAATTTTGTTCCATAACGGTGACAAAAATTTCTGAATATATTCCGTTCCAATGTGTGCTTTGATAGACATCGCATAGGCGGAGCCGAGAAACGTCAGCCATACAAGAAGATAACGGGCCAACTCCTCCGTCCATGCAAGGGGCTGATCCAGGAAAAACCGGAACAATACCTGCAAGAAGACGGCGACAATCATCAAACCCATTATGGCAATAACGAAGTAACGTGTGATGCTGTTGATGAAGGAAATGATTTTGCCCATCCGTTTTCTCCTTTCTCAGGGAAAGGGGGAGAAAAGCAGACTGCCTTTCTCCCCTCCGCTACTTATTTTGTATTCAAAATCTTATTCAACAGGTCTTGGTCGATTTGTCCGGCAAATTTCTCATATACAGGTTTCATTGCATCACGGAAAGCTTGTTTGTCCACATCTTCCGTAATGGTTACACCATGATCTTTCAGAACCTGCAGGGACTCTTCTTCCATTTTGATCATCAGTTCACGCTCTTGTTGACCCGCTACTTTCGCTTCTTCTGCGATCAATGTTTGTATATCTGCAGGGAGCTTGTCCCAAACTGGTTTGCTGAACAGAATCATGGCAGCCGAGTACACGTGGCCAGTCAGAGACATTTGCGTTTGCTTGGAATCATACAGCTTATAGGTATTCGCCACGATTGCAGGATTTTCCTGTCCGTCTACTACACCTTGCTGCAAAGCAGTCAACGCCTCAGTCCATGCCATAGGTGTAGGTTTCGCACCCATTGCTTCAAAGGCAGCCAGATGGATTTGGTTTTCCTGTGTGCGCAACTTCATTCCTTCGAGGTCGGCTGGCGTCTTTACCACTTTCGTACCGTTGGTTACGTGGCGGAAGCCATTTTCAGCCCAAGCCAAGCCAATGATGTTTGCGCTTTCGATGTCCTTCAGGATCCCTTGTCCTACTTCGCCGTCCAACACTTTATAAGCATGCTCGCGGCTTTCAAACAAGAACGGCAGGTCAAGAATACCCAGCTTAGGATAGAAGTTGGTTACCGGCGCAGTAGACGTGATGACCATGTCTACGGTTCCCAGAGTCAGTCCCTCTGTCAGTTCGCGTTCTGCACCCAATTGGCTGAGTGGGTACACTTCAATTTTGACTTTGCCTTGCGATTTTTCTTCTACTCTCTTTGCCATATCTTTCATTGCTACGTGGTAAGGATGGTCCTCCGTCAGGGAGTGGCCTGCTTTAAACACATAGCTTTTTCCGTCATTGCTCGGCGCTTCTGTCTGTGCTGCCGGGGCTTGTCCGGATGGCTGAGCCGCCTGCTGGCCGCCGCCACCTCCGCACGCCGTCAACAACAGCGATACAGACATCAGGCTCGACAGTACGAGCCCCCACTTCTTTTTCATCATCTTCTTACGTCCCCCTTGCAATTCTTGTTTTTATATAGGTGTATTGCTGTGATACCAAAGTTAAATGCCTCTGCCTCCGTCTACGTTCATGACCTCTCCCGTCACGATTTTCGACAGATCGGAAGCCAGATAGAGCGCTGCTTGCGCGATATCTTCCGGCTGAATCAGCTTGCCGAGCGGAACGCTGTCGATGAATATTTCCTTTTTCCCTGCTTCCACTGTCTCGGCATCTCCGTTGATGAACTTCCCAAGCATAGGCGTCTCTGCTGGACCAGGGTTGATCACATTGACACGGATCTGGTCAGGAGCCAATTCCAAGGCCAAGGCTTTGCTCAGCATCACTGCGGCTCCTTTGGAAGCGCAGTACGCATTGAGACCCGGACGAGCCCGGATGGAAGCAATCGATGCGATGTTGATGATGCTTCCTTTTTTGGCAGCCTTCATATGCGGTACAGCATGCCTTGTAGTCAGGAAAATCGACTTCGTGTTCACGGACATGATTTTATCCCACATTTCCAGTGTCAACTCTTCGATGGGAGTGAATGCTTGCGGTACCCCGGCACAGTTGACCAGGACGTCGACCGAACCGTATACCTTCATCGTTTCCGCCACCATCGCGGATACGCTTTCATCATTGGCTACGTCGGTTTGCACGGCGTGTCCTTTGCCTGCCGGAAGCTCTTGCGCTACACTGTTTGCCGCGTCCTTGTTTAGATCGGCGAGAATCACATTGGCGCCTTCTTGCGCAAATAGTTTGGCAATTGCCTTCCCCATGCCAGATGCGGCTCCGGTCACAATCGCTGTTTTTCCCTGCAGAAGCTCTCTATTCATAGATTGATCACCACCATACGTTCATCTGTCATCTCTTCGACTGCATAACGCGGTCCTTCCTTGCCCAGACCACTGTTCTTGATACCGCCGTACGGCATGACATCATTGCGGTAGGTGGATACATCGTTAATGACTACGCCACCGTACTCTAACACGCGCGCAGCCTTCATCGCAATATGTAAATCGCGAGTAAAGATGCCCGCTTGCAAACCGTATTCCGAATTATTGGCTTCCGCGAACGCTTCATCCAGATCGCTGTAAGGAATAATCGTCACGACCGGGGCGAACACTTCCCGGCAGACGACTTTCATCTCCGGCTTGGTGTCGACCAATACAGCCGGGTAGAATAGAGCGCCTTCCCGTTTCACAGGCATCAGCGACTTCGCCCCTTGGCTGATCGCCTCCTGCACCCACTCTTCTGTCCGCGCAGCTTCTTTTTCACTGATCATTGGTCCTACATCGGTATCCGGATCCTCCGGGTTGCCGACCTTCAGTTTTTTCACTTCGGAGACGTACAAATCAGTGAACTCCTGAACAACGGATTCGTGGACGTAGATGCGCTGCACCGCGATGCAGGCCTGACCGGCGTTGTGGAAGCTGCGCGCTGCTGTCTGACGAGCCGCCAGCTCAAGATCCGCATCCAAGTGAACGATGTTCGGAGAGTTGTTGCCCAGCTCCAATGCTACAGGACGCATGCCGCTGCGTTCTTTGATGTGGCGTCCCACTTCACCTGATCCGGTAAAGGTGTACATGGCAATTTTCGGCTCATCCAGCAGCCATTCGCCTACCTGGCTTCCCGCTCCGGTCACGATGTTGATATGTCCTTTTGGCAGCCCGGCTTCCTCCAGTACCGCAACCAACAAATAGGTGGCGATCGGCGTTACCGTCGCTGGCTTCACAACGATTGTATTTCCTGCCGCGATAGCAGGAGCGATCTTGTGCGTGCTGAGCAGCAGCGGATAGTTAAATGGCGTGATCGCTCCGATGACTCCCTTGGGCACGCGAATGGTAAAGCCCAGTCGGTTTTCCGAACCTTCTGTAGACTGGAGCGGCACCATTTCCCCGTGTATGCGCTTCGCTTCTTCAGCTGACAGGAGCAGGGTATTGATCGTGCGATCCAGCTCATTCATCGCATCTTTTCGTGTTTTCCCAACTTCACGGATCAGGGACATCTCCATCTCATCACGGCGTTCTTCCATCAGTTCAGATGCTTTTAACAAGATTTTATAACGTTGAAACGGAGTAAGCGAGTCTTGTTTAAATTTTTTGTGCGCTGCCTCTACTGCTGCGCTCACATGATGTTGCTCGGCTTTGGCGATTTGCGCGATGGTGGCACCGGTGAATTTGTGATATACCGGGATATAGTTCTCTGTTTTGACCCATTCCCCATCGATATACAGATCATAGGTTTGCGTAGCCATTCTCCTTCTCCTCCTTTTTTATGTCTAGCGTGTTGCCAGGTGGATTTGACGAACGATCTCGTCACCCAGTTCTTTCGTGGAAGCACGGCCTCCCAGGTCAGGTGTTTGCACCTTTCCGTCGATCAGCACTTGTTCGATCGCGTCCAGAATCACTTTACCGATTTCATAATGGCCCAAATGATCCATCATCATGCTCAGACTCCAGATCTGCGCGATTGGGTTGGCAATTCCCTTGCCTGCGATGTCTGGTGCAGATCCGTGGATCGGTTCAAACATGGACGGGAAGTTTCGCTCCGGGTTGATGTTGGCAGAAGGAGCAAGCCCCAATCCGCCGACGACAGCAGCACCCAGATCGGTCAAAATATCGCCAAACAGGTTGCTCGCGACCACGACGTCGAATTCTTCCGGACGGGTAATAAAGTATGCAGCCAAGGCATCGATATGATAGAGATTTGTCTGAATCCCTGGATGATCTTTTCCGACTTCCTTGACGATCTCATCCCAGAACGGCATCGAGTGGTTGATTCCGTTTGATTTGGTGGCAGCAGTCAGCCGCTTTTTCGGTCTTTTTTCAGCGAGATCATACGCGTATTTGATAATTCGCTCGGTGCCGTAGCGTGTAAATACGTTGTTTTGCACAGCCATTTCATAAGGGGTGCCTTGATGCATCCGGCCACCCATGTTGGAATACTCGCCCTCTGTATTTTCCCGTACGACCACGAAATCGAGATCGTCGTGATTTTTGTAGCGAAGCGGGCTTTCCAATCCGCGCAGCAGCTTGACTGGTCTTAGGTTGACATACTGTTGGAAGGCTCTGCGGATGGGAAGAATCAATTCCCAAACAGATATATGATCTGGCACTCCCGGAGCTCCGATCGCGCCCAGTAAGATCAAGTCATAATTTTTCAGCACATCCAAACCATTCTCCGGCATCATTCTGCCATTTTTCAAGTAGTAGTCGCAGTTCCATGGCTTTTCGTCACAGGCAAACCGGACTCCCCCGTGGCTTTCTTCTATCGCTTTCAGGACTTTCAAACCTTCATCCATAACCTCGGGACCGATTCCGTCTCCTGGTATCACTGCGATCGAATAATGTTGCAATCGACTCCCTCCTCATAATCACCAAAATATTTAGACAATTCAACGCTATAATAACATGCAGAAATCATGCCAAATTACCTAGAATCGTGTCAAAACCTGATTACGCATTCAATTCAGCTAAATGAATGAAGTTATTCGTAAACAGGAAAAGCAAAATAAAACAGAGTGTTGCAACGATTTGTTGCAACACTCTCACTCGATCCTGTACTGCTTCATCTTTCTCCATAGGGTGGTGCGATCCATCCCCAACGTTTTAGCCGCCAAGGTACGATTGTGCTTGGCTTTCTCCAGTGCTCTTCTGATTCTCGCAGCCTCCGGGCTCTCATCTTCGGGGGCGGACATCCCCGCTTCTGCATTTTCATACTCTGCCTTCCAGCTTTTCTTCTTTCCTTGAAATAACAACGCCACATCTTTGGCATATATCTTTCCATCCCGAGAGAGAAGCACCATTCGTTCGACCACGTTGCGCAGCTCGCGCACATTTCCGGGCCAGTGATGCTGTTGCAGCAACGGGTAAATAGCGGATTCCAGCGTTACTATTTTTTGCTCATGCTGCTCATTCATTTCCTGAATCATGCTCTCCAGCAACGCCGGAATATCGTCCAAGCGTTCCCGCAGAGCAGGCACCTCCAGGTTCAGCATGTTGATGCGGTAGTAGAGATCGGAACGGAAATGCCCCTTCGCGATTTCCCTTTCCAGATCCCGGTTGGTAGCTACGATGATGCGGACATCGATCGGTATAATCCGCTCGCCACCGACACGTCTGACGCGGCGTTCCTGCAACACCCTGAGCAGATGCACCTGAATCCGCAAAGGCATTTCCCCGATTTCATCCAGAAAAAGAGTCCCGCCATGAGCTAATTCGAACAGGCCCGGCTTTCCTCCCTTTTTCGCTCCGGTAAAAGCGCCTTCTTCATAGCCAAACAGTTCGCTCTCCAAAAGACTTTCCGGCAACGCCGCGCAGTTGACCGCCAGAAACGGCCCCAACGCTCGCCCGCTTTCCAGGTGAATCCCCTGTGCAAACAACTCCTTGCCCGTGCCCGATTCTCCGGTAATCAAAACCGTCGCATTGCTTTTAGCAAAGAGAGCTGCCTGCTGCTTGGTTTCCCGAATCGTCTCTGAGATGCCAATAATGTTTTCCAGTCGGTACCGGGCCTCCAAACCACTGTCATGCAGCTTTTTGCGGACCGACATCTCCATTTTTTGAATATCGGTGATCTCTTTGAAGTTGGAGACGGCACCCACCACCTGGTCCTTTACAATGACAGGAATGCGATTGATGACGATGGAGCGATCCATGACAGTCGCTACGTCCCCTAACTCCTGCCGCCCGGTTTTCAGTACACGCAGCATATCGGAATGCGGAATGTAATCGGTAATCGGTCTGCCCAGAACATCCCCGGTCAGACCGAGAAGCATTTTTGCTTGCTCATTGACCAAAATAATTCTGCTCTGACGATCTACTGCAATCACAGCATCGTGCAGGGAATCGACGACTGCCTCCAAAAGCAGCTTCTCCCGTCGCCGCCCCCGTTGATAGGCATCCAGAGAAAGAGCTTGTTGCACAGCCCGCGCCAAGGTACTTAAGGACGGCTCCACTACCTGCCACTCACCCGATGGCGGCCTGATAAGGAGACTCTGCGTATCCCATGCCGGTGTCAGATAGATGGCCGGCTCCTCGGAGGCTTGCTGGTTGAGGAACTCGCTGGTTACAAACTGGCAAGGGCAATCGATTCCATCAGGCTCCAGCGCATGCTCCTTCTTCAGCCAATCCCTTTCTTTTGCCGACGTGCACAAGACGACACGTGAAAAATGATTTCCCTTCTTCCGCAGTCTGGCAACCTTGTCTCGAATATCTCTTATATCAATCGACAATGTGACGACAGGTATTGCGTAGGAAGCAAACTCCTGTGCAAAGGGTTCAGGGGCAATCACAACGGAAGGCGTCATGCGGTGATCCGTGATGGACTGAATAGAGGAAAAAAACTCGATATGATGTTCATTCGTATCCAACAGAGAAGCGATCTTCGTCTCTGCCGATTTGTCTATTTTATAAAAAGCAATCATAAATCCTCCCAGGTAGCAGGCAAAGAAATGCGGTACTCCGCCAATTTTCGGTAAAGAGTATTGCGACCGATCTGCAGCAGCTTGGCTTCCTGACTGACATTGCCTCCTGTCGTCCGTATCGCGCTTTGATGGCCTCCATTTCCGATTCCTTCAGAGAAGGCAGCTCTTGCTTGCGAAAAGAGAAATCACCTGTTACGTCCGGTCCCTCCAATTGGATATGGCCGGCTTCAATGTCTCCCCCGTACGCTGGCGAAGCGGCGGCAACTGTTATTCGCCAAGAAAGGCTCCAGCCTTTCAAACAGGGGAAAACTTGTGCGAATAGGAGATGGTTGTCTCGAATGATTTCTTTGATTCGACTCGTGGATATGATCTGATCATGTGCGTTCTCCGTGGCTTTGAGGTTCGATGCTTGGCAGCGTTTCCATGATTGCTGAACAATCGTCGACACTTCCCTTCCCTCCCACAAAAAATCATTCTCCTTCAGTATAACACGATTCATTCTCTGCACATTGTTCCAATATGGAACGGTTCGTGCTCCGCTTCGGAACAGTGTATCCCGCTTTATGTCTTGAAAACCGTATATTCGTGGTACTTGTGGCTGGTGGCATAGGATTTGCTGAATAACGGGGTGAAAGGCACAACGGCAGCAGGCAACTGCGTCGTCCTGAAGCCAGCAGAACAAACTCCTGCCTCCATCCTGGTGCTGATGGAATTGATCGGCGACCTGCTACCGGCCGGAGTTGTCAACGTCGTCAACGGCTTCGGTCTCGAAGCGGGAAAGCCTCTCGCGTCCAGCAGCCGAATCGCCAAGATTGCATTTACGGGTGAGACCACCACAGGCCACCTGATCATGTGCCATCCGCTGGGCGAGTTCCTCGTCGGGGATCAAGATGTGCTCCTGGGTGAGATCGGCGGATGCCCGTTTTATACGAGTACTGGAAGCACACCCAATTGATCATCGACGTGGTGGAGTGGCGGGGAGGCATGTTCTCGCTAGAAGGGCCAGAGGGCTTGCGTTTTCTTACCCGTTCACGCCTGTTTCCTGATTCTTGAACAGCGAGGGACAGACTGATAACACAAAAGACCGTCTTGACCTGTATGTATAGGTCAAGACGGTCTATTTCCATTTTGTGTAAAACTGTTAGCGTGATCGCGTTTGGGCATTTCGCTTCGCAGGACGCTCCGATCCTCCGGCCTGATCTCTCTTTTTATGACCCTGGCGTCTGCTGTCAGATTTACTCCTCGTGCCGCCTTGACCCCGAACCGAATGCCGCCCCTTCTCTTTTACCTGTTCCGCTTTTGCTCCTCTTTGTCCGCGTGGTTCCCGACCTGTCTGCTCTTTCTTGGACTGAGCCGTCTCTATTCGCTTTTTTTCGAGGGGCATACGAATTCCTGACTCGATCATATCTAGATGCATACGGTCTTTGGGGGCAAACAAGGTGATCGCGACCCCCTGCTCACCCGCTCTGCCTGTTCGGCCGATCCGATGAATATAGCTCTCCACATCGTGCGGAATGTCGTAATTAAATACATGTGTGACACCCTCCACATCGAGACCCCTCGCCGCTACGTCCGTCGCCACCAGCAATTGGAGCCTGGCCTCGCGAAACCGCTTCATCACGTCTTCGCGCTTGGCTTGTGACAAGTCTCCGTGAAGCTCGTCCGACAGATACCCGTACCCCTGCAAAGCAGCATTCAAGGCACTGGCCCGTCGCTTGGTCCGGCAAAAGATGACTGCCATGAACGGACGATGCTGTTCGATCAGCTCCCGGAGAGTAACCTGCTTGGCCCTGTCTGTCGTCTCCACTGCAATTTGGCGAATATCCTTGAGCGTAATTTGCTTGCCCTGCACGCGGACATCTTCCGGGTTGCGCATGTACCGCTTCGCCAGCGAACGCACCTGTGCCGGCATCGTTGCAGAAAAAAGCATCGTTTGCCGATCCCCTGAGGTACAGCCGATAATTTCCTCCACCTCTGGCAAAAAGCCCATGTGCAGCATCTGATCCGCTTCATCCAGCACCAGCATCGATACCGTCGAAAGCTCAATCGTTCCCCGCCGCAGATGGTCCAGCAAGCGCCCCGGCGTCGCGATCACGATTTGCTTCTTGCCTCGCAGCTTTTTCATTTGCCGCTCGACATCCTGCCCTCCGTATACCGCCAGCACATGGATGTCGTCCAGTTGAGCCAACAGCTTTTTGGCTTCCGTGGTTATTTGCAGGGCTAGCTCCCGGGTCGGCGTCAAAATCAGGGCTTGCACATGCTCGACATGCGGATCAGCTTTTTTTAGAATCGGCAAAAGAAAAGCGAGTGTCTTGCCCGTACCCGTCTGTGCCTGTGCGATCACATCTTTTCCCGCCAACAGCAATGGAATTGCCTTTTCCTGGACAGGCGTTGCTTCCGTGATGCCATTTGCTTTTAATGTATCATGAAGGGGTAAACCAATTCCCAGTGACAAAAATGTAGCCAGAACGTTTCCTCCTTTAGTGGTCAGCTTTGGTGCAAACTGCGATGCCGATAAAATAGCGCACACCATCCCGCGGCTTCTCAAACGTCACGCCGCGCTGGTAGTAAATCTCCTTTTCAGCAAAACGGTCAAACAGCTCTTCGAATTCGGCCGGCGTCAATTGATGGACGTGAAAAGGCTCGCTTGTAGGCATCCCGCGTCCTCGCCCAAATGGACTGGACAAGACCAGCTTTCCGCCGGGCTTCAGCATCTGATAGAGATTGTCCATAAAAAGGCGGTCATCGGCTACATGCTCAATCGTCTCAAAGCTCAAGATCGTATCGAACATCCCCAGCTTCCCGGGCAAATCCGGATCGAGCGCATCGGCATGTTGATAGACGATCTTTTGGTGGTGATACTCCCGATTGGCATAATCAATGGTATCTTTATCGTTATCTACAGCAACGAGCTGGATCAGTTCGCGCTTGCGTTCCTTGGCGACCATATGACTGCCGTAGCCTGCGCCGCATGCGATGTCCAACACTCTGCCATGGATGTACGGAGTCGCAAAATAATAGCGGGCGATGTGCTCCAGCAACATGCCGTTCGTCGGTTTCAGCAGCTTGGGAATGATTCGTTCCCCCGTCCATTCGAGCAATCATGATCACCACGTTCCTTTGAGTTTCTTCACCAATCTTACCTTATTGGGATATCACATGGAAAGAAAACAGGCTGCCGTGATGCCACCAACGAGATTCGTAAGAAATTTGTAAGAGTTTTCTCCACTATTTTGTTAATGCTGATCGCTAAGATAAAAACCATGAGTATAGACAGGTGGGAGGTTGTATGAAAAGCTATCACGTGCTCGTCGTCGATGACGAAGCAGAAATCCGCGATGCAATTGAGATTTACTTGAAAAACGAAGGAATGACCGTCTTCAAAGCAGGAAATGGCCTGGAAGCTCTCGCCATTTTGGAGGAAGAGGACATTCATCTGATCATCCTAGACATCATGATGCCCAAAATGGATGGAATTACCGCAACCTTCAAGATCAGGCAAGAGAAAAACATCCCGATTATCATGCTCTCTGCCAAGTCGGAGGATACCGACAAGATCCTTGGACTAAACATCGGGGCAGATGATTACGTCACGAAGCCTTTTCAACCCTTGGAACTGGTAGCCAGAGCCAAGTCGCAGCTGCGGCGCTACACCAATCTGGGGCACTACAAGGAAAACCAGGATGAAATCAGTGTTCGTGGATTGACCTTGAACAAACTGACCAAATCCGTCACCGTAGACGACAATGAAGTACGCCTGACTGCCACAGAGTACAAGATTCTGGAATTACTGATGAGTCATACTGGCCGGGTGTTCTCCATTGAGGAAATCTACGAACGCGTCTGGAAAGAACCCTATCTAAACGCCGAAAATACAGTAGCTGTCCACGTCCGTCGCATCCGCGAGAAAATCGAGATCAACCCAAGAGAACCAAAATACTTGAAAGTGGTGTGGGGAATTGGATACAAAATTGAAAAATAAACGCTACGTCGCGCTTGCCCTGCTTGGCTTTGTCCTTGTGACCACCCTCCTTGCGCTAACCGTCGCCAATCTCTACGATAACCGTCGCTTTCTGGACAAGGACTATTTCATTAGCAGGAACAGTAATCTAATCTCCGAGGAATTGGCGACTGTCGCTCGGTTAATCAAGCAGGTCCATGTAGACTATGCCGACTACTCTACCAAATCCGCACAGCAAAAGCTCGATAGTGATTGGCTGTCTGAACTCAATCAAGAGCGAGAACATCAGCTCGAACAAATAAAGTCTGAACTAGACGAAGAATACAACCAGCGAATAGAGGAAGCACGCACAGCAGGCAATGATAGCCAAGTTTCCTTGCTTCAAGCGGAAAAAGAAAACAAACGTCTCAGCAGGGAAAGACAGATTAAGGCCGATTACGATGCAAAGATGAAGGAGAGCGTCGCTGCTCGTGATCAGGAATACGAGGCAGTCAAATTCAATTTACTTCTTCGTGACGGCACTTTTAAATACGCCATTCAGGATAAGAAAAACAATAAAGTCTATACCAATTTGGACCATGAGCCTACTGACACTGAGCTCAGACAAAGCGCACTGATCTCCGTCAAAGTTCCCCAGCCAAAAGGGGAGCGAAGCTGGGGACTGAACCGTTTTTTTCAGCAAAACCAATGGGAAGGACTTATCTATATACCTCGGGAAGCTGATCCTTATGAAACTTCTCTTCCCAACCAGTTTGAATCTGGAGAATTCGATTACGGGGGCTATTACAATCAGATCATAGATGACGTCACTTATTATCAGTCCATTCACGATCGATTGTTGAAAGAAATTGTCTTATTGGTATTGTTTCTCTTCCTGGCAGCTGGACTCTTCTGGTATTTGAAAAAGAACCAGGCACTGGAACATCCTTTGATCACGAAAAGTCAGACCATCTTTCGCAGCATCCCAATGGACATCCGGCTTGTTTCGCTCTTGCCAGCAGGATTGTTTTATCTGATCTACTCCTTGGAGGCCAACTTTTTCGCGTTCCCCATTGGTTTTGGTCAAATCTTTACCCTTGTCGTGATGGCGCCGTTCACTGCCTATTTTCTTTTGTTCGTGATAGAAGCATGGGTCATGGTCAAGCAACCAGAGACCTTTACCCAGCAATGGCACAATAGTATCAGCCTGAAAATCCTTGCGGTCCTTCGAGACAGCTTTTCCGACAAAGGAATGTTTTTCAAGCTCGCGACGATCTTTATCCTTACGATTGGATTTTGTGTCGCTGCGGGCACTGGTTTGATCTACTTCGTGAAAAGGGATCTGGAGCCTTTTCTCCTCGCGTTTTTTTATTGCGTGTTCTACGTCTTGTTCGTACTGCCCTATATCCTGCGCCGAATCGCATTGTTGAACCGGATCACGCGCGGGGTCGAACAGATGTCTGCCGGGAATTTCGATGTCGTGATTGACGCTGGAAAGACCAAAGGCAAGCTGGCTAGCACTGCTCATTCCCTGAACAATCTCCAGCAGGGGGTCAAACGCTCTCTCGACAACCAGATGAAAAGCGAGCGGCTCAAGTCCGAGCTGATCACCAATGTATCCCATGATTTGAAAACACCGCTAACTTCCATCGTCAATTATGTCGACTTGCTGAAACGGGAGGATTTGGCCACAGAGACACGCAAGGAGTACGTACACATTCTCGAACGGAAGACTGATCGGCTGAAAGCGCTGATCGATGATCTTTTCGAAGCGGCCAAGATGTCGAGCGGTTCCGTCGAATTAAATATTGAGCAAGTAAATGTAGCCGCTCTGGTAAAACAGGCCCTGGCTGAGTTCAACGATAAAATCGAGCAATCTTCGCTTACCTTCCGAACCAATATTGAAGATGGCAAGATTTACGCTCCGCTGGATGGCAAGAAAACCTGGCGCGTCTTTGAAAATCTGATCAGCAATGCATTGAAGTACTCGCTCCCCAACACACGGGTGTATGTCGATTTGACCGAATCTGCGGATAAAGTACGATTCACGATCAAGAATGTGTCCGCCTACGAGATCAACTTCGACGCCGCGGAGTTGTTTGAACGCTTCAAACGCGCGGATGAATCCCGCAATACCGAAGGCTCCGGTCTGGGCCTTGCAATTGCCAAGAGCATCGTCGAACTGCAAGGCGGAAAGCTGTTTATCGAAATTGACGGAGACTACTTCAAAGTTATTGTCGAGTTCACTCGTTACCGTTAAGAAAAAAGCCAATCATCCGGGAAACTCCCTTCCCGATGATTGGCTTTTCTGCTACATCGCAAATTCGCGCTGAAACAGCTTTTGGACCTCCGCCGCCGCAGCTTCTTCATCAATGCCGTCGATCTCGAAGACGACTTCATCTCCTGTTTTTACCCCCAAAGCCATTACGCTAAGGATGCTTTTTCCATTTGCCTGCTTTTGATCGAAAATGATTTTGACTGTCGAGCTGAATTGGTTCAACTGATGAACGAGCACCGATGCTGGCCGGGCGTGCAGTCCACCGCTGATGGTTACTTTTTCCGAAAATCGAATCATTCCATCTCTCCACCCCTTCCCTAATCAGATGGTTACCTTGGCAAACTGGGGCAAATAGTCCTTGTGCGCTTCCAGCATCTCATCCAATATCTGTTTGGCTACCCCGTCAGACGGGACGAGCGGATTGATTGTCATGGCAAGCAGAGCGAGATGATAGTCCCCCGTAACCGCCGCTTCTGCTGCCACTCTTTCGAATGATTTGATCTGCTGCACCAGTCCCCGAACCGCCACAGGCAGATCACCTACCGCCAAGGGGATCGGCCCTTCTTTGGTGATCACGCAGTTTACCTCCACTGCCGAGTCGTCGGGAATGCTGGCAATAGCGCCGTTGTTGCGCACATTTACCGGCTGGATGTCCCGTCTGTCGTTGTAGATGGAATGAATCAGATTGCATGCTGCTTCGCTGTAATAGGCTCCTCCGCGTTTTTCCAATTGCGGTGGTTTGACCGCCAATTCAGGATCTTCGTAGAGCTTGAACAATTCCGCTTCTACTTTTTTGACCACCTCTGCCCGGGTCCCGTCTTTTTCCGCTGCCTCCAATTCATGCTCCAACATCGTTTTTGTCTGGTAGTAGTAGCGGTGATACGGGCAAGGCAGGATTCCCAAGGCCTTGATAAAATCCTTCTCCCAGCCCAGATCGAGGATGTTTTGCATCGTAATTCCCGATTGTTCGCTGCACAGCTTTTCGATCACCTGGTCCGTTACATTTTCTCCGTCCACATAGACATCTGTGCCGTATACCATGTGATTCAAGCCAGCGAATGTAATATGCACGCGAGCTTGATCTACCCCGAGGATGGAGGCTACGCCCATCTTCATGCCGATCGGTACGTTGCACAAACCGATAACCTTCCTGCGATTGGTATAGCGCAAGACCGCTTCCGTAACCATTCCGGCCGGATTGGTGAAGTTGATCAGCCAGGCATCCGGACAAAGCTCCTCCATATCACGGCAGATCTCCAGGATGACAGGTATCGTTCGCAAGCCTTTAAACAAGCCGCCAGGTCCATTGGTCTCCTGCCCGATTACTCCGTATTTGAGCGGAATTTTCTCATCCAGAATGCGTGCATCCAACTGTCCGACACGGATTTGCGTCGTGACAAAATCAGCATCCTTCAACGCCTCGCGCCGATCCAGCGTCAGGTGAATATCGATGGGAACCCCTGCCTTTTCCACCATGCGCTTCGCTAGCGCTCCTACCGTCTGCAGCTTTTTTTCTCCTGCCGGGACGTCGACCAGCCATAGCTCGCGAACAGGTAACTCATCATAACGCTTGATGAAGCCTTCCACCAGCTCCGGAGTATAGCTGGAGCCTCCTCCTATCGTTACAATTTTGATTCCACTCATACGCCTGCCCCCTTGCTTTGATGAATTTGGCCGTACATCTCGACGAATTCGGCTGCCAAATCTTTGATCGTCATCGCGTTCATCAGATGGTCCTGGGCATGAATCAGCAGCATGCTCAACTCCAGCTTGTCGCCTGCAACTTCTTTTTGAATCAATGCCGTTTGGTTGTGATGGGCTTTTGTCAGTTCATCCGCTGCACGCTCGAGTGCCTGCTGCGCACCGGACATGTCTTTGTTCTTGGCGAGAGCAATCGCTTCCATCGCCAGACTTCGCGCATTGCCCCCGTGCAGGATGAGTTGAAAGATCGCTTCCGTATGGTCCATATCTATCTCCACCTATCGAATGTCATGAAAAGTGACGAGCTGTACGCCTTTTTTCTCCAGATACTCGCTTACTTGTTTGGAAGTTAAAATCTTCAGTTCCTTCGTCCGGGGCAGATGATAGCTGCTGCCCGTCAACACCTCATCATCGAGATATGCAGGGTGAGTCATGATTTCCGCAGTCGCACATCCGCCCAATTCATCTACAATCTCGCAGAATAAGTCAGCGGAAAGTTGATCGCCATAGAAACGGTGCGAGAAACCCTCTGTCGTGATACTCTCCTGTTTCTGTCCTTCCCCTGCAAGCGTCCAGGGATTGCGGATCGGCACCTGATAGCGTTCGGCCAATTGAAGGACGATTGGCAAAACAGCCTCATGGGCGTGAACATGGTGGTGGCTATCCAGATGGGACAACGGCAACCCGCTCTGCAAGAAACGCTCAATCTGGGCCACAAACTCCCGCTCTATATCCTCTGGCGAAGCGTCCATCAGATGATGGCTCCCGCGAAGGAACGCTCCGGTCCGATCCGTCAGGGAAGGCACCTCGGGGTGGACCGCACTTCCACATGTCAATACGAGATGGACCCCCACCCCCAGCTTGGGATTCTCCTTGGAGAGTTGGACTGCATGCTCAAAGCCGGGCATATTCACCATCATCGTTGCAGAGGAAACCACACCATTGACGTACGCTTCCACGATTCCCAAATTGACACCTTTGGAATAGCCAAAATCATCTGCATTCACTATCAGTTTCATCGCAAGTCCTTTCTTCTTACAGATTACATGGTGAGGGTTTGGTCCGGATTTTGTGCAGCGCTACCCTGTTCCTCGGCCAGCTTTTTCTTATCCCACATGCGGAAGAACGGATAGTAGATGATGAGCGAGACAATGAAGTTAAAAGCCTGCAGCACCATCCCCGAGATTTTTCCTCCGGTAGCCAGATATCCGCTGATGATCAATGGCGTGGTCCACGGCACCGCCACACCGCTCGGCTTCGCAACCAATCCTGTAGACATCGCGAAGTAGCTGATGATGACGAGGACGACAGGCGCCAGGATGAAGGGAATGATCAGCAGGGGATTCATGACGATTGGCATCCCAAACGTCACAGGCTCATTAATATTGAACAGTCCAGGGGCAATGGATAGTCTGCCGATATTTTTCATCTGCTGACTCCTTGCCCTCATCAGCATGAGGACGACCAAGGCAAGTGTGGCTCCTGACCCCCCGGCGTAGATCCATAGATCAAAGAACTGCTGGGTAATGACGTTGGGCAATTCTCCGTTCGGGTCTGCCTGGAATGCCGCCCTGTTCTGATCCATCAAAGAAAGCCAGATCGGACCCAGAACACCGCCTACGATCGCTGCTCCATGCAATCCTACCGCCCACAGCATGTGGACCAAGAGAACCGCAATGATCGCTCCAATGAGGCTTCCGCCGAGTGCGTTCAGAGGAACGGCGAGAAGATCGGAAACGATGTTGTGGATGCTCTCAAACGAGGTATTCTCCAGCAGAATTCGCAGCAGCCAGACCACCAGCAACACGGCAAAAGCGGGGATCAAGGCGACAAAAGAACGCGATACTGCCGGAGGGACACCAGCGGGCATCGTAATCACGATATTTTTTTGGATGATTTTGCGATAAATCTCCGTCGAAATGATCGCCAGTAGCATCGCGACGAACAAGCCCTGGCTGCCCATCAAAGCCACCGGAATGACCCCGCCTACTTCTACCGCCGCGGAAGCTCCTTCGGGCGTGAACATGGTCTTATAAGGGGTAGCCAAGAGGAAGGCAGCTACCGATATCGCTCCTGCCGACAAGGGGTCCACTTTATATTTTTCAGCCAGACGGTATGCCACCCCAAAACTTACGATAAGAGCCATAATGTCAAACGTGGCGTTTACCGGGTACAGCAATTTGGTCAGCCAATTTTCTCCGAACACCGAACTCATAAAGTCGTTGTAACCTGGAATGGGAAGAAAACCAATGATGAGGAAAAGGGAGCCAATGATCAAAAGTGGCAAGGTCAATATAATCCCGTCGCGGATTGCTTGCAGATGTTTTTGCTCAGCGATCCTTCCCGCAACAGGCATGACGCGGTTTTCCAAAAACGTAATAAATCCGCCCATACTTACCCTCCTCTACTTTTTCAAACCCATTGCAAACTCCAGTACCTTTTTTCCATTGAGTGTCCCGTAATCCTGCGCTTGAATCACATCGACAGGAATGCCCCTCGCGTCTCCCTCCTTTTTCATCTCCGCCAGCTTGTAGCGAACTTGAGGTCCGAGCAGGAGTACGTCCGCTTGCCCAATATGCTGCTTGACCTCGCCCGCAGAGACTGCCCAAATTCTTGCCGCAATCCCTTTTTCTTGCGCCGCCTGCTCCATTCTTTGGACCAACAGGCTTGTCGACATCCCTGCTGCACAACAAAGCAAAATGTTCACGTCATCTCCTCCCTTTCGTATACTCAGGAAAAGAAAGCAAGCGCCATGCCAAAACACCAAAATGTATGCGCTTTCATAACTGTGGGCTCTCTCTTTCCTTCGTGTTTTATGGAAAACGCTTTTGTGTTTTGTCTTACGGCTGATTTGGAAAAAAATAAAACACTATTCGGGCTAGTGTTTTATCTTCTACACAAAAAAGTTCATGATATAGCAGAGGTCATCATCACATACAGCGACCTCGTATTTCTCTACAATCGGCTGAATCTCATGGCGCACCAGGCTGTACTCCTTTTTATGGGCCATAAGATACCGTTCTTTGTCGGTATAAAGAATAGTCTGCGCCCCCGTTTTCAAGCGGTCGACCATACAGCAGATGTGCAGATAGACCCCGATGCGCGTATCGAAATCCAACTTCCGGTGAAGGCGCTCTTCCATTCGGGCCACACAGGTCATCACATCGTGCAGCAAGGTTTCGACGGCCTCTATTTTCAGATGTTCCCGAAGCTCCCCCTCCATCTTGTGCAGGGTTTCCTCCTGGTCGATCATCTGCTGGATATCCTGAAGGGCCTCTCCAGTCATCACATCATCCATCCCGTAGCAGCGCAAGTCTTTGTCCAGCATGTAATTACTTACGACACACAGTACCTTTCGCTCTTCCTTGATCGCTTTCAATTGCTTGCGTGCCTCGGACTTGTCGATCAACTGCAGAGGCACGAACTCAAGCAACGCCTCATCATAGCGCAGCTTGGATTCCAGCAGCTTTTTCAGGAATAGAGCACTCCCCTCCCCGGACAGGCAGGCTGCTACAATGGCGAGTGCAGGCTTGTTTTGCTGAGGCCGTTCCCGTTGCGGGTAATCAATCAATCTATTCCCCATACTGACAACATCCCGGTACACATCGTCCAAGGAATGCCCCAACATCGCCTTCCTCGTCGCTTCGATCACATGCGGTGTGCTGACCATCGGGATGACTCTGACCGGAATGCTCAGCTCCCGCTCGATCTCTTCCCCGAACCCCAGCAATGAGCCCATGTCTACCAACAGCAACAATCCGGCACTGCCTCCAATCTCCTTGGCTACCTCTATCGCCCGCTCCAAGATCAGGGATGAATCTACTTCCAGGGGCAAATCGATGGCTCTGGCATATTGGGTTACCAACAACCGGTTGGTGACATCGGCCATCGCCGTCGCTCCACCGCTGCCATGCGTGATGACCAGAATCCCGATCATCTCCCGCTTTTCTTCGACGTCCTCATCGTCCAGCACGAAGAACATCGTCAAATACCCCGCTTCCCCAATGGGCAGATCCATCAGCAGCACCTCTTCGATCATGCGCACACATTCCAAAGCAACGGCAAATTCTTTCTTGTACTTGATCCGTACATTGTTAACTTGCGGATGGACGATTTGCTTGCCATGACTCAGCCGCTCCCGGGAAGTCTGAATATGCAGGGCCAATCCGAAAATGACTTTTTGACTCAGGACCTTCCCGAGACGGGACTCCGCATAACGGACAATGTCTTCCACCAGACGGATGATAACCGGGTCAATGATGCGACGCATGTCCTCCTTGTTGATCCGCTGATGAACCCCTTTGATAAACGGTGTAAAGTAATTTTCGATGTCGAATTCCAGTTCTTCCTCACTGACGCCTTGATCGCGCAGCTCCGCTATTTTCTGCTCGATCTTTTCGTAGACGCTGTCCGTCGAGTCATCTCGTTCCCGTACGACCAGAATACTCTCTGCCTGGGGCTGGACGACGAAGCTCTTGTGATCCGTTCCAAACAACTCTTCGAGCGCAGGCCGCATCTCTTTGGCATACAACAGTCCTTGCTTGACGTGATGGGGCAAATCCTGAACGGAGACGTGCAACTGCTTTTTTCCCGCAGAAATAAAGTCCGCATACGCCCTTGCACAGGTTAGCTGTATATCGGTATGCAACTGCCCAATGTTATTGGGGCAGTGATAGGACAAAAAGGCGTGTATCGCACTGGCAGAGACCTGAATCTCCCGCCCCAGGCGAAACGCTTCTTCACGGAAAAAACTCATCGTAATATGGTACCGCTCCTCGATGCCCCGCTCGACGAGTGAAGGAAGCTTGATAATCATCGGAATCCGCCGGATAAAGGTCTTGAGCAGACTCGATTCCGGATTCTCCGTCGTCGCCGAGATGATCTGCACCTGCGCTGAGCGCTCTACCTCTGTCTCTCCTACACGGCGAAAAGTCCCCTTGTCCATAAAAGTAAAAAAGATTTCCTGCCCCTCAGCTGGCAGACGATGCACCTCGTCCAGAAAGAGTATGCCGCCATCCGCTTTTTCGACCAGTCCGCGGCGATCCTGTTCCGCACCAGTATACGCCCCCTTTTTCACGCCGAAGAGTTGGCTGATCAGTAGCTGGGGGTTGTTCGCATAGTCCGCACAGTTAAAGACGACAAACGGCGCTTCCGGGCTCATCCGCCCGATATCCACCGCAAATTCGTGAATCCAGCCCGCAAACACCGATTTGCCTACGCCTGTCTCACCCAGGATCAGACAGTGCATCCCGCGCGGCGGATAGAGAACGGCTGCCTTCGCCTGCTCAATCTGCGTTTGCAAGCTCTTGTTCGTCTTCGCCAGGCGATCCAATGCCGTCTCCACCTGGTACCGGGAGTCCCTGGTCGGCTTCACATGAAACAAAGTAGGCCGTCCCGCTACCTTCTCTATTTTCTGCTCTTTCCATAACAGATTCAGATCGCTGCTTACATTGGCCCTGGAGAGTCCCAGCATATTTGCCAGATCGCTAGCGCTGACCCGCACTTGCGGACCTAACTCCACCAGCTTCTGAAAGATCAAGTCGACCCGTTTCATTTCATCACCGCCAATCGATAATGGAAAATGCCGATGCACATAGAAGCTGTTCGGATTCATTTCCATGCAGAGGAGGAAATTCCTTCCTATTCCAACTCTCGTCGATTTATTTCTGACCCGGAGGCACTCCTACGGTATAATGAATGTATACAAAACGCTCTTGACTCATGACCATGTGTCTCGTTCCTGAGACGTTTTGCACTGATAAGACAGGAGATTGTGACAGCCATGCTGGTTTTCATTTTGTTTACCATCTGGGCTTTGGGATTGTTCGTCTTGTTTACCGATCCCCGCCGCACAGAGATCCGCTGGGGAAGCGCGACCGCGTTTGTCGGTGGCGGCGGATTCCTTTCCGGCGTCATCGATGAATTCATCCTTGTCCACTATGCAGATATTCTCGCTCAACATCCGGGCTGGCTTAACGCATTCTCCATCTTGAGCAGAGGCGCTTCCTTTGTCTGTCAGGTGGGGCTTCCCTATACCTTTTTGATGTTCGCTATCCATTCCAGCGACACCATCTCGCAAAAAGTCAAAAGAGTGATACAATACACAGCGCTGATCCCGCCGCTCTTCATGCTGATGATCACACCGCTCTATCCCGTTCTCGATTTCAACTACTGGATCATGGTAGCGTGGGTGATTCCGTACTTTTTGGTGGCTTGTGCCTTGCTGATCATCCTGTATCGGCAGGAAAAGGACCCTTTGGTCAAAAAGAACCGTTTCTTCACCAATATCCTGATCATCGTGCCGCTCTTTTTCGTCTTTACTTTTATCTACGTCATGCGGATTCAAAACGACTACGACGCCTGGCGCTACAATTCACTCGTCGTCGGAGTCCAGTTTATTTTTATCGTCGCGATCAGCCTGAAATACGGCTTCCTCGGCGTCCGTCTGCGCGTGGAGAAGAGGCGGCTGGACAGCACCCTGCGCGCGATCACCTCTGGGGCACAAATCGTCAACCATACGATTAAAAATGAAGTGGGCAAAATCTCCCTCTACGCGGAGCGGATGCAAGCCTATGCCCAAAAGACCGATCAGCCGCAGCTGCAGGAGGACGCAGCGGTGCTGCAGCAATCCTCGGAGCACATCCTGAACATGGTAGCCCGCATCCAGGATCAATTGCGCGAGGTAATCCTGCGTGAAGACACCGTCTACCCGGGCCAGATCGTCACACAGGTCGCAAATACACTGGCACCCTATACGGAGAAATACCAGATCGAGGTCGTACTCGAGCTGGAGGATACAGAACAAATGACCTGCGACCCCGTACAGCTTCGGGAAGTCCTTACCAATCTGGGCATGAATGCGATCGAAGCCATGAGATCCGGCGGCCGACTCACCTTCCAGCTATTTCGCTCCAAAAAGCATCTGGTCATCGCCATCGCCGATACCGGATCCGGCATCAGCAAGGAAAACCTCCCGCATGTCCTGGACCCATTTTTCTCCACGAAAAAGACGGGCCATAACTTCGGACTGGGGCTCTCCTACTGCTACCACGTCATGCAAAAGCATCAAGGAATGCTGGAGCTGGTCAGCGAGCCCGGCAATGGCACAACGGTTTTCTTGTTGTTCCCGAAAAAACGCATGGTCCATAGCTGACCCATTCATCAATAGCCGAAAGGAGGCGCTAGCACACAATGGAGAAGATCAGGATTTTTCTCGTAGAGGATGACCCCGCATGGCGCAAAGGACTCGTCGATTACTTGAATAGCCAGCCCGACATCACGATCACCGGGGAAGCAGGCACCAAGGAAGAAGCCTTGGAACGTTTCCAGGCCGAATGCACCGATGTCATTCTCATGGACATTAATCTGACCGAAAACAACCTGGACGGGATCGAAACCGTCTACATCCTGACCGAGCAGCACCCGGCATGCAAAATCATCATGCTCACCTCCCTGACCGATGAGCAAGTGATCGTCGAGTCCTTCTCAGCCGGTGCAGTCAACTACATCAGCAAATCCAGCTTCAAGGAAATACCCGACGCCATCCGCGACGCCCACTCACAACAGTCGGCGATTCACGCCACGGCAGCTGCCGCGTTGCGCAACGAATTTTTACGGATGAAAAATGAAGAATACCAGAAGCTGCTTTCCCCTGCGGAAAAAGACATCCTGCAGCTGATCCACCAGGGTCAGACCCAATCGCAAATCGAACAATCGCTTCATATCACCAAACGGACCATCAAAAACCATATCAACCGCATCCTCAAAAAAATGGGCGTCAAAACCAGCAAGGAGGCAGCCGCCAAAGCAAGCCAGCGCAAGCTTTTCTAGCAAGCACGGCGGGCTTTAGGGGGCTGCCCTTTTCTTTCCCCAACTCCTTTTGACCAAGACTTATGACCAGGTACCAAGCAAAGTTGGTACTTTTTTAAATCTCCCCACTCCTTACAATTAAGGCTAAGCAATCATTATTCTTGTAAAGGTGTGGTATTCATGTTTTTGGTTCACGCCCTTCTGAAAGCAATCCTGACACTGTGGTTCCGCCCACGAATGAAAGGTCTCGAAAAACTCGATCTTTCCCAACCATCCTTGATCACGCCCAATCACGTATCTCTTCTGGATGCGGTTCTACTCTCTTTTACCTTGCCGAAAAACGCCACCTTCGTGGTGAACACAGAGATCGCCAAAAAGTTCGCCTTCTTTTTGCGATTCCGCAAGCATGTCACCGTCGATCCACTCAACCCTTACTCCATTCGCCACATGCTGCGAGTGCTGAAAAAGGGTGAGACCCTGGTGATCTTCCCGGAAGGACGCATCACCACCACTGGCGGCCTGATGAAAATTTACAGCGGTGTCGGCTATCTCGCCATGCGTACCGGCGTCCCCGTCTATCCTGTGATCATCCAAGGTCTGCAGCGTTCGAAATTTTCCTACTTGCAAGGCAAATTGCGTCTGCTCTGGTTCCCTGACGTCACGTTTACGATTGGAAATCCGTTTACCATCGCTCATGACAAGAATCGCTCAATGCGCGAACAAAAAACATCTGCCAGCGACCTGGTATTGCGTACACTCCAGAATGAGCTGTTCCAAAGCCAGATGAAAACAAACGTCAATCTGTTCGACGAAGTCCTGCGGGCAGCGAGAATCAACGGCCCTAAGATGGAAATTGCCAAAGACCTGACTACGGCTGTCAATTACCGGACCTTATTGGTCGGAAGCTACCTGCTCGGAAACAAACTTCGTCCGCTGCTTTTGGGCCAATCCACGGTCGGCCTGTTTCTGCCCAATTCGGTCGGACACCTGATTACCCTGCTGTCCCTGTTTCGCATCGGCAAAACACCAGCCATTCTGAACTTTTCGCTGGGCATCCGCCCCTTGCTGGACTGCTGCGAAACAGCGGAGATCAAGACGATCCTGACCTCTCGCATCTTTATTGAAAAAGGGAAGCTAGACCCGATCATCGACGGTTTGCAAGATCAGATGAAAATCGTCTATCTGGAGGACTTGAAAGCGACTGCCACCACTTTTGACAAAATCGCAGCGCTCTTCCGCTACCTGACCAAACAGCCTGCGCAATCGTCCAACAACGAGCTGGTGCTGTTTACATCCGGCAGCGAAAGCAAACCAAAAGGCGTCGTACTGACCCATACCAACCTGTTTGCCAACATCCAGCAGGTGACCAGCGTGATCGACATCACATCGCGTGACAAGTTCTTCAACGCCTTGCCGATGTTCCACAGCTTCGGATTGACCGCTGGGACCTTGCTGCCCGTCGTCAAGGGAGTACCTGTCTTTCTCTATCCGAGTCCTCTGCATTACAAGGCGATCGCCGAGCTGGTCTACGATCAAAACGCGACGATCTTGTTCGGAACCTCCACCTTCATGGCTGGATACGGTCGCATGGCTCATCCGTACAATTTCTACTCGCTCCGTTACGTGTTCGCAGGAGCTGAGAAACTGAAAGACGACGTCCGCCAAATGTGGATGGAGAAATTCGGTGTACGAATCTTCGAAGGCTACGGCGCTACGGAAACAGCCCCGATCCTGTCGCTGAACACTCCGCTCGCTAACAAGCAAGGAACAGTGGGACGCCTGCTTCCAGGCATGCAGTATCGCCTAGAGGCCGTCGAGGGGATCGAAGGCGGAGGCCAATTGCTGGTAAAAGGGCCTAATGTAATGAAGGGGTACTTGATCCACGGAAAAGGCTTCCTGCCAGCAGAAGAATGGTACCAGACCGGTGACTTGGTCGAAGCAGACGCGGAAGGCTATCTGACTATCAAGTCCCGTTTGAAGCGATTCGCCAAGATCGGCGGAGAAATGGTCTCGCTGAACCTGATCGAGGAGTTGGCGATGCAATGCTTCGGTCACTCCGGCTTCGCCGCCATCACTGTGAATGATCAGCGAAAAGGCGAGCGCGTACTGCTCTATACGACCGATGAGACAGTGGCGCTCGGCCCGCTGCGCGCCTACATCCAACAGCTCCAATTTTCACCGTTGCTCGTACCGGGAGCGATCCGGCACACCAAAACACTGCCGCTTCTCGGCAGCGGAAAAACAGATTACGTCAGCTTGAAGCAATGGGCTGAGCGTGGAGGAGAAACAGCATGAAAACGCGATTACAACCCTTGCAAGCCTTGTATTTTACCCAGTTTCTATCTGCTTTCGCCGACAACATGATCCTGTTTGTGATCGCGAATCTGCTGCGGGAGAACGGTTTTTCTCCCGCCATGCTCGCGCTCGTCTCCATCTCCTTTTTTCTGCCGTATCTCTTTCTGGCACCGCTCGTGGGACCGTTCGCAGACAAACATCCCAAATCGCTTGTGCTGGTAATCGGCAATTTGATTAAGGCTCTCGGCGTCCTTCTCTTGTTTTTCATCGATCAATCCAGCATTCTGCTGCTGATGCTGTGCTACTTTACGGTTGGTGTAGGGGCAGTCGTCTACTCTCCTGCCAAATACGGAATCTTGCCGGAGTTGACGAAAAATGAAGAGGAATTGTTCCATGCCAATGCCCGCATCGAAGCCTATACGATTATCGCAATTCTGACAGGGATCGGCGGCGGCGGTGCGATTGCATCCATGACGCACCCGCTGCTTTCTTCCGGCATCTGTCTCGCTCTCTATCTGCTGTCGCTCGGGGTGACATTTTTTATCCCAAGAATGCACGGAGATGCTACGATTCGTTATGGTGCCGAGGCACGCCGCTTCTTCCTTGATTTCCAGAAGCTGATGAAACGGCCGGAGACCAACTTCGCCCTCGTCGGTACGGGAGCGTTCTGGATGAGCTCCGCCGTTCTGCGCGTCGCGGTGCTGGCATGGATTCCAGCAGCGCTGGCCATTGACCCGCAACACTTTTCCGTTTCGCTCATTCTGGCAACGACATCCATCGGGATTATCGCAGGAGCGTTTTTGGCTCCCAAATTGATTCCATTGCAGAAGTTCACTCGTTCCTTGCTCTACGGATTTGGGATGTTCCTGGTGATTGTGCTGTTTCCCTGGATTCACGTCACGTTTGTCGCCATCTGTCTCTTACTGTTGGTCGGTTTTATGGGCGGGGTGTTCATCATTCCGATGAATACGATCTTGCAAGAGGAAGGGAAAAAGATGGTGGGCTCGGGGAAAACCATCGCTATTCAGAACTTCATCGAAAACTTTCTGATGGCTGCAGGTTCCGGCATCTATTATCTCTTTACGTACATGAGTGATTCGATCTCTGGCGCCATCGTCTTGCAGGGACTTGTTTTGCTGCTGTTTCTGTTCTATCTGGCGAAGATGCGCAGACAGATTCGCGGGAGAACAAGCTTGCAGTCAAACAGCGTTTCATAGTTCTTGGTCCTCCTACTGTAGTGGAGCGGAGGAAAAAGGGAAAAACGCTCCAGGCGGGTTGGGATCTTCGCTGTGGGGCATCCCTGGCCGGCTCCACTCCAAAGGCGGAACCGCGGCCAAAAGTAGCCGTTTCGAAGATGTGGTTCAGGGTTGGCCGCTAAAGGCGTGTTCCGCCTTTTCCGTTGCACCTGGGTCAAGATCCCAAATGCCTTCCGCTTATTTTCTCTTTTTCCTCGACCTGCTTTTCCTGGTTCCCCTTCTACCTTTTGTGGCTTCTCATGGAATTTGTGATAAAAGGGACTGTAGCGGCATAACGCCCAACAGTTGCCTTACACCTTTTGTGCCACGTAATTCTGCAAACACTCCAAAAAGAGTTGACCGTATTTCTCGTACTTCGCCTCCCCGACACCTTTTACCTGAAGTATGGCTTGTTTGTCGGTCGGGCAAAGACTGCTCATCTCCCGCAAGGTGCTGTCGTGGAAGATGACATAAGGAGGGACACCTTCGCGCTGCGAGATTTCTTTACGCAATGAGCGCAGTTGCTCGAACAAGGAGTCGTCTTCCGTCTGCTGGACGGGGCGAATGACGATTTTCTGCCAAACCTGCTCTTCGCCGCGCAGGACCGGCAATGCCCGCTCCCCGAGCTTGAGGATCGGGTACTGGCTCTCTGTCACTTGCAGATAGCCTTCTGCAATCAGAAGCTGGATCAAATCGACAATCTCTTTTTCCTTGTACTCCTTCATCACGCCATAGGTAGGCAGCTGATCAAAGGAAAATTGCGTCACTTTTTTATTTTTGGAGCCTTTCAGCACTTGCGCCACCAGTGAGGCACCGAAGCGCTCCCTCATCCGCTTTACACAAGAGAAGATTTTTTGCGCCTCCAGGGTGATGTCTGCCAGCTCGCGTTCATCCGTACAATTGCCGCAGCGGCCGCATTCCTCCGCTGCGGTATCGCCGAAGTAGTGGACGATGTACTGCTGCAGGCATCGCGGGGTGCGGCAGTAATCAATCATCGCATACAGCTTCTTGTACTCATGTTCTTTTCGTTCATCGGACAAGACGTTTTGTTCGATGAAGAACGTCTGGGTCTGGATGTCCTGCGGCTGGAACAACAGCACGCAGTCGCTCGGTTCTCCGTCGCGACCTGCCCTCCCCGCCTCCTGGTAGTAAGCCTCCAGATTTTTCGGCATGTTGTAGTGGATCACATAGCGGACGTTGGATTTGTCGATGCCCATGCCAAACGCATTGGTGGCGATCATTGTGCGCACGTCGTCGAAGAGAAAAGCTTCCTGGTTCTGCGCGCGCTCCTCCTCGGTCAGGCCCGCATGGTACTTGGTGACGGAAAAGCCGCGCTTGTGCAAATCGGCATGCAAGGCATCGACGTCTTTCCTGGTAGCCGCATAGATGATCCCAGCCTGCTGACGATGGGCGCGCAAATACTCATAGATGAAATCACGGCGATTTTCTCCACGGCGTACGGACAGGTTCAGATTGTCCCGGCCAAACCCTGTGATGAAAAGGCGCTCGCCATTCAAAGACAACTGGCGTCTAATGTCCGCCGTAACCTCCGGTGTCGCGGTCGCCGTCAACGCCGCCACGACGGGACGCTGCGGCAACGAGTCCAGAAAGCGGGCGATCTCCAGATAGCTCGGTCGGAAATCATGCCCCCATTGAGAGACGCAGTGCGCCTCGTCTACAGCCACAAAAGAGATGGGAACCTCCTCAATCAACGTCTGGAAAGAGTCTGATTCAAGCCGCTCTGGCGCTATGTAGAGCATTTTGTACTCACCACGGGCTGCTTGTCTCAGTCGATCCCGAACCTCGCCATAGCTCAAGGTACTGTTGATTTGTGTGGCGGGTATGCCCATGCTGACCAGCACGTCCACCTGATCCTTCATCAGAGAGATCAGCGGGGAGATGACGATGGTCACTCCGTCGAAAAGCATAGCCGGGACCTGATAACAGATTGATTTTCCTCCGCCTGTAGGCATGATGCCGACTGTGTCGTGACCTTCTAGCAAGCTAGTGATGATTTTCTTTTGGCCTTCCCGAAACGTGGGATAGCCGAAATATTTTTGCAAAATCGCTTCTGCTCTATCTAACAAGAGAATCACCTTCTCTATACCTATTTGTCGTCATTCTTTTCTAGTGTACTCGTCACGTTTGGAACAAAACAAGGGTTCAAGGGTAAAAGCTCCGTATTGGGGAGAAATGGGAAATGGAAATGCTATATGAAAAGATGTACGATAGAAAAGATAGAAAGATCATAGAGGAGGGCAACTATGAGTGAATTTGGGCTGTTTGGCAAGTTGACTGCAAAAGAAGGCGAATGTGAGACATTGGTGGAAATCCTGTTGGAAGCAGCGGAATCCATGAAGAATGTAGACGAATGCTTATTATATCTCGTAAATGTTTCCGACGATGAACCAAATGCTGTATACGTCTATGAAGTCTGGAAAAATGCCGATGCCCATCAAGCCTCCTTGACTCTTGAATCTACCCAAACCTTGATAAAACGCGCAAAGCCCATCATTACCGGGATCGAGAGAATCAGCACCTTACATCCACGAGGCGGAAAAGGGTTGTAAGGCAGTTTCCTTCGGCAATGAAAAAACGCTTGGATTCCATAAAATCCAGGCGTTTTTTGTGTCCGTCATTCCTTTGGCTGGATCATCTGTTCAGGTCTTACGATTTGATCAAATTGCTCCTCGGTCAACAGATTGCTTTTTATCGCCGCTTCTTTTAGCGTCAAGCCTTCCTTGTGGGCCAGCTTGGCGATAGAGGCGGCATTTTCGTAGCCAATATGCGGATTCAAAGCCGTCACAAGCATGAGCGAGTTCTTCAGATTGCGCTCGATGACCGCCAGATTAGGCTCAATGCCGACCGCGCAGTTCTCGGTAAAGGAATGCATCGCGTCCGCCAGCAATCGCGCAGACTTCAGGAAATTGTAAATGATGACAGGCTTGAATACATTCAGCTCAAAATTGCCTTGGCTGGCGGCAAAACCAATCGCCGCATCATTGCCCATCACTTGGCAGGCGACCATCGTCATGGCTTCGCTTTGAGTCGGGTTTACCTTGCCCGGCATGATCGAGCTGCCTGGCTCATTGGCGGGAATCGTGATCTCGCCGATGCCTGTGCGCGGGCCGCTTGCCAGCCATCTCACATCGTTGGCAATCTTCATCAGGTCAGCCGCCAGCGCCTTGAAGGCACCGTGTACATGAACCAGCTCGTCGTGGCTGGTCAAAGCGTGGAATTTATTGACTGCTGTCTGGAAGGTCTTGCCCAATTGCTGACTGATCTCTTCCGCCACCATCTCGCCAAAACGAGGGTGTGCGTTGATTCCAGTCCCGACGGCGGTCCCTCCTATGGCCAACTCTCGCAGGTATTGCGCACTCTCCCGGATCATCTGTCCGCTTTTTTCCAGCATGCGGACCCAGCCGCTGATCTCCTGCCCCAATGTCAGCGGTGTGGCATCCTGCAGATGGGTACGTCCAATCTTGATCACATCCATGAACGCAGAGCTTTTCTCTTGCAGGGTCTCTTGCAGTCTGGCCAACGCAGGCTGAACCTGGTCCTCGACAGCCACCAAAGCCGCCATGTGCATCGCGGTAGGAAACGTATCGTTGGAGCTCTGCGACTTGTTTACATCGTCATTCGCATGAATCCGTGCCGAGCTTCCGGCTTGCTCCAGCAGCTGGTTGGCGCGGTGGGCAATCACCTCGTTGACATTCATGTTGGATTGGGTGCCGCTACCCGTCTGCCAAACTACAAGCGGAAAATGCTCATCCCATTTCCCGGCAATCACTTCATCTACAGCAGCTACGATTGCTTTCGCCTTCTCCCCGTCCAGCTTGCCCAGCTTTTGGTTGGCGAGCGCTGCGCTTTTTTTCAATACAGCAAGCATGTGGACGATCTCCAAGGGCATCTTCTCGCTGCCAATGCGGAAGTTCTGCAAGCTGCGCTGGGTTTGCGCCCCCCACAATTTGTCCGCCGGTACCTTCATCTCTCCCAGTGTGTCCTTCTCGATGCGATAATCCATGCTATATCCCCCTTTTTTGGTATTCTCCGCTTTATCATGCCCAGCTTTTGCCTGTCGGGAATCACGGACAAAGAAGAAAGACCGATCCGCCTTTCCTTAGGCTGCAATCGGTCCTCGTCCATCTTTCGGTCACCTGCTCTCCACTTCTACAGAAGCGATGTGGCTCACATGCTTGAGCGAGCTGTAAATATCCGTGGTATACGTATCTTCAGGCGCAGTAATCATCATCTCCAGCTTTTTCTGTCCATTCTCGACATCCTTTACTTTTACCCGTTTCACCTGCATGTCCAGATGTTTAATTTGTTTAAATACCTCGTCCAAATCTCCATGTTCCAGCACGATGATTTTGAGTGACAGGTCTCTTTGCCGCAACGAGCTGGGACCTACCCATCTGAGAATCAGCGGGAATACATTGATCGCCAGGATAATCAGAAGAGTCGCGGAGACGGCTTCAAAATAAAAGCCTGCCCCTACCGCAATTCCCAATCCAGAGGCAGCCCATACCATCGATGCAGTGGTCAAGCCAGAGATCACGTCATTGCTTCTGCGCAGAATCACGCCTGCCCCGAGAAAACCAACGCCGCTGACAATTTGGGCAGCGAGGCGCATCGCGTCCATATTCGTTCCGGAAGGCATGGAGAAGCGTGGCACGGATTCGATCGAGACAATCGTAATCAGACAGCTGGCTACCGATATAACCATGCTTGTTTTGACACCAAGCGGCTTATGCTTGAGCTGTCTGTCTACACCAATTAATAATCCTAAAAAAAGTGCGACACCCAGTTTGAATAAAAAATCAAGGTCAAACGTCATCTGCTCCTTCTCCTTCCTCCACTGCCATGTTAGTTTTCCTTACATCACTATAGTAAGTATACGTATATTTCAGGCATATTGTAAACATGCTTGGTTCCCTTCATACGAAAAAAGGAAAATCCCATGAACTGAGATTTTCCATCAGTTATCATTCCCATATCTATGAGGCAGTCTCGCGAATCATTCGCTTTTGAAGCCGCAGCTGACGTCCAAAGAGGAAGATCGCGCCAGCCGCCAAGCCGGAAATCAGCCCGATCCAGTACCCGTAAGCCATAAAGGAGGTATACTGCGCCAGGACATAGCCAAGCGGCAAGCCGATGACCCAGTACGAGACCAGAGCTACCACAAAAGGAATCGTAACGTCCTTGTACCCCCGCAACACCCCCTGGATTGGCGCCGCCACCGCATCCGAGATCAGGAACAGGATGGAATACATCAAGAAGCTTTGGGTCAAATGAAGCACCTGCGCATCCGTCGTATAAAAGCCAGCAACCTGTTCATTGAAAACATACAGGATAACGGCGAACAACAAGGCCAGGACAACAGCACTGCCGATCCCCATATAGCTGTATTGTCTGGCATCACGGAACCGCTTCGCTCCGACCTCAAAGCCGACGAGAATCGTCAGCGACATGGAGATGCTCATCGGCACCATATAGATAAAGGAGGCAAAATTCATCGCCGCCTGATGCGCCGCAATGGTGACGGTGTTGTATTCACTCATCAGCAGGGTTACGGCCGCAAAAATACTTACTTCAAAGAAAATGGAAAAACCGATTGGCAAGCCCAGCTTGAGCAACTCTCGCCCTGCGTTCATGGAAAAGCGATACAGCTTGGTAAATAAGCCAAACTCCACAAAAGGAGAAACACGCTTCACAACATAGAGGCTGATGAGTAAAATGCACCAGAACGTGATCGCCGAAGCATACCCCGCTCCGACGCCGCCCAAGCGCGGAAAGCCGAATTTACCAAAAATTAGGACGTAGTTCAACACGACATTGATCGGCAAGGAAATCAGCGTGATCACCATCGTAATTCGCGTCTCTCCCAAAGCATCGATAAAACAGCGAATGACCGTATACAAGAATAATGGCAGGATGCCAATCGCAATCGCAAAAAGGTAATCATACGCGATCTGGCGTACTTGTGGCTCCAATTGCATCATATCCAGGAGCGAATTGAGGGTCAAAGCCCCGAACAAAATCACAACAACGGAAATGATGACTGACATGTACAAAGCCTGCATGACGGTAAACGGCACCTCGTGTTTCTTGTCCGCCCCCACCATCTGGGCAACCATCGGCATCACAGCCATCAAGATCCCCGTCAAACCCGCCTGAACCGGCGCCCACAGGCTTGCTCCGATGGCTACTCCCGCCAAATCAACAGGACTTGCATGTCCTGACATGATCGTATCGAAAAACGTCATGGAAAATAAAGCTAACTGCGAGATCAGAATAGGCAGCAAAACCGTAAGAAATTGACGCCATTTTGCTGACACTGAAAATGTTTCCATCATGGCATGATACTTCCTCACCACGGCAAACCCGTGAAAATATTTAATAGTAAATTATATCAGGAGGTACATAACCTTACAACAAGGAACTTTTGGCCAAAAGAAACCGCCAGGCGACACCACACCTGACGGCTTTATGAAATAACCTATTTACATCAGCAAAAGAGGGACTACTTTTCCGGCATTGACATCGATCAAGCCCAGATCTGTGATTTTCAGGGCAGGGCTGACCGGCAAGGAATGCGTCGAAATAGACATGATCGGGTTGTAATGCTGATAACCCAGAGCCTCCATCGCCCTGCGGAGCTGCTCGACTTCCTTCGCCGTCTTCTCCAGCGGCTCTTCCGTCAGAATGCCTCCTACCGGCAAATGAAGACTCGCCTTCACCTGTCCATTCTCGACGACGACGAAGCCCCCTTGCATATTGATCACTGCATTGGCTGCCACCATCATGTCGTGCGGATTGTGGCCGACGACCAGCAGATTGTGGTTGTCATGCGAATATGTCGTCGCGACCGCCCCGCGCTTGATCGTATCCCCGCTGATCAAGCCGTAGCCGCGATTGCCGTTTTTCCCATATCGTTCGAATACCGCGATCAGAGCGTACGGACTCTCTTCCCAGCGTAATTCCCCTTCACGCACCTCCACGATCCCGCGATGATCCTCGGTAAACGTGGAGCCATCCTGCACCAGCATCACACGACAAGGGTAACGGTTATCCGGCACATCGCATTTTACATGGAAATCGGATTCGCCGAGCGGCTCCAGGCGCACACTTCGGTAAAAATGCTCCGGGAATTGCTTGGGCTGAGGCGACTGCACGTAGTCCTCGCGAGCATCATATGCCTTTTTCCCGTTTTTATACACCTGTTCGATCGTGAACTGCTCCAGGTCCGAGACCAGCAGAAAATCGGCAATCTTGCCTGGCGCAATCGCGCCGCGGTCATGCATGTTCATCCGACGAGCAGGCGTAAATGTACTGGCGTAGATCGCCCGCTCCGGAGACATGCCCATCTGGATCGCCTTTTTCACGAGGTGATTCAGATGTCCCCGATTATACAGCGAGTCCGTCATCACATCATCGGTCACGAAGCAAAAATGTTCTGCCACATCATGTTCGATCAAATAGGAAATGACTTCCGGTGTCATCGATTTTTCCTGCACCTCGATAAACATGCCGGCACTGATCCTCGCTTCCATGCCCTCCACAGTCTGATGCGTATGGTCCGAGTCCACACCGGCGTAAAGAATTTTGTGCAGGTCCAGATCAAGCAGCTTGGGAACATGGCCTTCGATGACGAGATCCGGGTAGTTTTCGCGCAAGTAGTTCAAAATCTGGTTGGTCTTGCAGTCGGGATCTGAGATCACATCCACATAGTTCATGATCTCGCCCATGCAGATCATTGACTCGTTTTGCAGCAGATCCTCGATGTCCGCGATCTCGATGGCTCCCCCCGTCGTCTCCATCGAAGTAGCTGGCACAGAGCTGGGAATCGCATATTTCATATCGACGACGCATTCGCGGCTTACGCGGATCATTTCCTTGATCCCCTCGATGCCGAATACATTGGCCATCTCATGCGGCTCAGGCACAATCGTCGTTACGCCGTTTTGAATCAATCCGTATGAAAAGGTTTCTGGTGTGACCATCGTGCTTTCGATATGCAGGTGGATGTCCACCAGGCCCGGGATCAAATACTGTCCTTCTCCAGCCAAAATGGAAGCCGCCTCAAAGGTATCCGTACCGCACTGCCCGATGTAGAGGAATCTTCCGTCCAGGACCGCGACGTTGCCTGCAATGAATGTTTTCAAATAGCTGTTAAAGACACGCACATCCTGAATCAGCAAATCTACTTTCATGCAAAACCACTCCTGTCGTTAGTCCACCAGCACCATTTTGTCTTTAGGGAAAAGCAGGTGAACGGTCTGCCCGCTTTTGTACGGGGTCTCCATTTCCTGATTGACTGTAAAATCTCCGAGATCAGTCTCGACTACATATTGATAGCTCCGGCCCAAAAACGTGCTTATCTTCACGGTTCCCGGCAAGCGATTTGTCTCAAGATCGGCTTGTGCCTCTGTCGTCACAATCAGATCATCCGGTCGCATCGCGCATTTTTTGGCGCTGGCATTCGCTGTACCCGGGTTGTGGGTTGCTGTGAAACGCTGACCGCCCACCCGAAGCTCGATCTCGCCATCCTTTTCGCTGCGCTCTCCAAATGTAATGAAGTTGTTGAAGCCGATAAAGCGCGCGATAAATTCCGTCTTGGGATATTTGAAAATCGTCGCCGGATCATCCAACTGCTCAATGACGCCTTTATTCATAATGGCCACGCGATCCGAGATGGAGAAGCACTCCTCCTGGTCATGGGAAACGTAGACCGTGGTGATCCCCAGCTCTTGCTGGATGCGGCGAATCTCGACGCGCATATTGACCCGCAGATTGGCGTCCAGGTTGCTCAAGGGCTCGTCAAACAGCAAGAGGTCAGGCTGAATGACCAGCGCCCGGGCGATGGCTACACGCTGTCTCTGCCCGCCGGACAGCTCTTTGGGGAAGCGTTTCTCAAAGCCTCCCAGGCTGACGACATCCAGGATCTGCTCGACCCGCTGCTTTACCTCTGTCTCGCTGACCTTGCGCAAACGAAGACCGAACGCGACATTGTCGAACACGGACATGTGTGGAAACAGAGCATAGCTTTGAAATACAAAGCCGAAATTGCGCTTGTTGACCGGTACACGCGTGTAGTCTTTTCCATCAAATAGGAATCGGCCATCCTTCGCTTCCAGGAACCCTGCGATGAGGCGCAAGGTCGTCGTCTTGCCGCAGCCGCTCGGGCCCAGGAGTGAAATGAGTTGGCCTTTTTCAATATTCAGGTTGAAGTCTTTTAAAATGTACTGATTGTCGTAGGCAACCGATACGTTTTCCAGCGTGAGCAATGCCATGTTTTGATGCCTCCGTTATCGAGTGAAAAACGTCTCGACGTTTTTCATAGAATTGGATTTGACCGCTTGCGGTCAACAAAACGGTCATGACCGTTTTGTAAAGTAGGAAAGCCCCATCATACGCTCAATGATAAACATCAGGATCGCGGTAATGATCATGAGCAGCACCGAAAGAGCAGCAATCGTCGGATCGAAGTTGTTTTCCACGTAAGTGAGCATCTGGATCGGCAGTGTACTAACCCCAGGTCCAGTCATAAAGACCGAGATGTCTACGTTGTTGAATGATTCCAGAAAGGCAATCAGAATCGCCGCAATAATCCCTGAGCGGATATTGGGCAGCACGACCTTGAAAAACGTCTCGACCTTCCCGGCTCCAAGACTGAGCGCCGCTTCCTCGATTGCGAAGTCGAAGTTGGACAAGCTCGAGGCTACCACACGGATGATAAACGGGAGCATGATCACGGTATGTCCGATCAACAGCCCCGCATAGATCGGCAAATTGTAGGTAATAATCACGTACTTTAGCATCGCAAAACCCATGACAATGCCTGGAATCAGGACAGGGGAGATAAAAACGGCGTTCAGCAGCCCTTTTCCCTTGAACTGAAAGCGGCTTAACGCGTATGCCGCCGGAACACCCAGCAGCAGGGCCAGCAGGTTCCCGACCAGCGAGACGAACATGGACGTGCCAAAGGTTGTCATGAACATCTTCACTTCAAAAATGTTTTCATACCAGCGCCAGGAAAAGCCTTCCGGCGGGAACTTCAAGACTGTGCCAGGTTCAAATGACGTAAACGAAATGATGACGAGCGGCCCGAGCAAGAACACGAACACCAGAAGTGTAAACAGGGCCAACCCGCGATTTTTTTCCTGCATACCCTTCTACCCCTTCGGATTTAATTTCGTCGCGATTTTATTCATCAGGCCAATCACCACAAACGTAATCACGATCATGATCGTCGCAATCACCGATGCCATGTGCCAATCATTCAAGGTAATCGCATTCTGGTACAGGAACGTAGAGATGACGCCTTGTTTTCCGCCCAGCAAGGCAGGTGTCGTATAGGCGGTTAGACTGCCTACGAAGACCAGAATGCTGCCGATGATCAGGCCCGGCATGCTCAAGGGCAAAATCACTTGGCGAAACGCCGTAAACCGGGAAGCGCCGAGGCTTTCCGCCGCTTTCAGCAGATCGGGATCGATATTTTCCATGACACCTACCAGCGTGATAATGATCAGCGGCAAAAACAGATGAATCAACCCAATCATCATCGCAGTAGGGGTATACAAGATCTCCAACGGCTTTTCAATCAGTCCGATCGAGAGGAGGGAACTGTTGAGCAGCCCTTTTTTTCCGAGGATGATCATCCAGCTAAAGGATCGGACGACTGAGCTTGTCAGCAAGGGGAAGATCGCCAAAGCCAGCAAAATGCCTTTTTTACGCGCTCCCAGCTTGGAGATGTAATACGCTGCGGGAAAACCGAGCAGAATGCAAACGATTGTTGTGACGAGGCTGACGCGCAGTGTCGTCCACAAGATTTTCAAATTGTACGGATCAGTAAGGAAGGTAAAATAGCCTTGTACAGTAAAGCTGCCTTCCTGGTAGAAGGTCGAAGCAATGGTCATCACGATCGGAATGACCAGAAACAGCGTCAAAAACAGGACGCCAGGTAGCAACAACAGATACATGCCCTTATTTTTCATCGCTTTAACTCCTGTTCGCGGTATCGTCAGGCTTTCAGCACGCGGATAAACTGATCAAAAAAGGCTTGTGCATCCACGTCCAGACACACGTTCATGTTTGGCTCTTTCATCAGCCTGTTCTGAAAATCACAGACCGTCTGTCCATCGCACAACTCGCTTTTTGTCTCCACATCGACGTACAGCTTCTGCGTCTTCACCAGATCGGGGGAGATCGCCACTGCAACTGCCAGCGGATCATGCAGCGCGCAGGCACGCACACCGTTTCGCTCAAAATAACGCTCCGTGTATTCCGACGTGCTCTGTCTGACGTAAGCTGCCATCGGAGTGTCGCCCAAGTCTTGAATATGTGATTCATGCAGCAATACCCTGCGCGTCACATCGAGGCCGACCATCGTAAGGGAAGGAAATCCGGCGTGAAACACGATTTTGGCGGCTTCGGGATCTACATACATGTTGTACTCCGCTGTCGGGGTAACATTGCCGTGTTCCTTCACAACCCCGCCCATGAAAATGACTTCTTTAACCTGGTGGACCAGCTCGGGGTATTTGCTGACAGCCAAAGCGAGGTTAGTCAGGGGGCCGGTCATGATCAACGTCACTTCACCGGGATGCATTTTTACTTGCTCAATCATAAAATCGGGGGCAAAGCCTTCCTGCGGCTTGGTCGAAACCGGAACATCGCGCAACGCGCCTCCCAGACCGTCTTCCCCGTGTATGCGATGCTCAAAATAGACGTGGCGTAGTAATGGACGAGATGCACCGCGTATCACCGGAATCTCTTGTCCGGCTTGCAGGAAGTCCAGGATTTTGCAGGTATTCTCCGTTGCTTTCGCTAAGGAGACATTGCCGTTTACCGTGGTAATTCCCAGCACATTACATTGGCCGCTTTTGACAGCCAGCATGATGCCCAGCGCATCATCTACCCCCGTGTCCACGTCCAAGACGATCTTTTTCATACGCCAACCTCCTTTTTAAAAAAAGCAAGGGTATATACGGCTTCGCTATACCCTTGCTTGTTCGATTCCCCGTGCTTATTGGACGATTTCACGGTTCCAACGGTCAATCCATGCTTTGGATTTCTCGTTGACTGCTTTCATGTCCAGCTTGCGCAATTTGCTGATGGTTTCCTCGCCGTAGGTAATGCCTTTGGCTTCTTCGTCAGTCAAGGAAAGCGTCTTGTTAACAGGAGAGTCTACTTTGGCTTTTGCTGCCTTCTCTTGAACTTCCTTGCTCAGCTGGTAGTTGATAAAGTCTTCTGCGAGCTCTTTATTTTTGCTGCCTTTCACGATATTGACGGTATTCATGACAGCGTATCCGCCTTCTTCAGGAGAGACGAATTTTGCCTCTGGCACAGCAGCCTGGATGTCTTTGAAGTACATTTCCATGATCGGGCCTACTGCAATCTCTTCCTGGGTGAACATGTTTACATACTCAGAGGTTTTGTCGTAGTATTTGACAACTCCGCTATTGATCTCTTTCATTTTGGCGAAAGCCTGATCCTCATTGAAGCTTTGGTTCCCCGCTACCAGAGATGCAGCGTCCAGGATCATCGGTCCGGTCGTGGAAGTGATGTTAGGCAATGTCAGCTTCCCGGTCAACTCCGGATTCCACAGGTCTGCCCAGGATTTGATTTCGGTTTTGACCAGATTCGGATTATAGGCGATACCGAATTGACCGATGGTATATGCAGGGCCGTAATCCTCCCCGAGAGGAGCTTTGGCAATGTCGTAAATGTCATTCAGGTTAGAAATGCGGCTGCGGTCGATCTTCTCAAACACTCCAGCATCGATTCCTTGTTGCGCATAGTAGTCAGAGAGGTAGACCAAGTCTACAGAAGAACTGCCCTGGCGAATTTTATTCAGGCGCTCGGCGTTGTTTCCGATCTCCAAAACGATCTCGACGTTATGCTCTTTTTCAAATGGCTCATAAATCTCTTTACGGAAGAAGTCCTCCGAAAAACCCCAAGTGGAGATGACCAATTTGGTTGGCGCTCCTTTTGGTGCTTCGCCATTCTCCCCTGGCTGTTGGGCTTGTTCTCCCCCGCCACAGCCTGCTAGCGCCAACGAAAGGGCAGAAACGGAAAGTAGTGATGTGAAAAGCTTTTTCATGTCAGATAACCCCCATTTTTTGGTAAATAAAGAAAAGAAAAGTACCCTTGGTTAGAAAAATTCCTTCTAAACAAGAGCACTTTTCTTCGTAAACAAAGAGAAGCACATCTGTTTGATCGAATACCGGGTCTTTCCTTAAGATGAATCAAAAGAAAAAATCCCAGTCATCCATTCAAATTATTCTCATTTTCATTTGCATCCGACAAAATGATGTTCGTGATCGCCCACTGCGTCGCAGCATCATAATCGCGCAATACAGCTTCCATCTGCAAGCCTAGTTCTTCTTCCAGACGTTCCCTCAACCTCTTTTTATAGAGAAGGGACATGCGAAAATCTACTTCCAGCTTGAGCGCAGGCGCTTCTCCTTCTAATGCTGCAGAACGGGGTGAACGCCGATGCTTGGCCTGGAAGGTAATCAGGTTGCCGTCAATCGTTACTCTCAGGAGAGTTGTCCCAAACCCGAACAACTCCTTGGCTATCTCGTTATAGAGATGAGATAGCTTTTTTCTGCTTTCGCTATTGTCCTGTATAGTCATGACATCACCTGCAAGATAACTTTTCAGGCTTTCACACCCCCTCATTATACATATGATAATCACTATTTTCAATAGAATATTCGTATTTTGCTTCTTTTTCTTGTACAGTAGCGCCGTTAATATTCATCTTTTGAAGAAAGGGTTTGACAGATATACATTCTCCATATATAATCCAACTAACCAAGTAAGAATATAAGTTTTTTCTTCTTACTAATTTCATATCAACAACATCTCTTATAGAGAGAGGTAGAGGGACTGGCCCAATGAAACCTCGGCAACCTATCCATGCGGATATGGTGCCAATTCCAGCGGAAATCATTCCGGAAGATAAGAGAGGAAGCAGCGACTTATTTCGTGTTGTCTAGTGACCTCTTCTTTCAAGAAGAGGTTTTTTGATGTGCAATATGATGTGCAAAGCAAAAAACCTCTGATCTGTGTGGCTTCACTGTTTCAAATGATATAGACAAAAGAAAAGGGGAGAACTACATTGAAAAAGACAGGTTTTTTGCTCACATCATTTCTGCTCGCTGCCTCATTGCTGACAGGTTGCGGAGCAAAAGAAGAAGCTGCACCGACAGGAGCAGCCGCTGAACAGACAAAAGTGAAGGTAGGCGTTACCGCAGGACCTCACGAAGAAATCATGAACAAGGTAAAAGAAGTAGCGCAAGCAAAGGGACTGGAAGTAGAAGTTGTGGTTTTCAATGACTATGTACAGCCAAACCAGGCGCTCGATAAAGGAACCTTGGATGCCAACAGCTTCCAAACCATTCCTTTCCTCGATAAATTCAACGCTGACCACAAGACCAACATCGTCGTGGTTGGCAAAACGGTTACCTATCCGATGGGACTCTATTCCACCAAACATAAAAATGTAGCCGATGTCCCAGAAGGCGGTGTCGTCGGAATCCAGAACGACCCGACCAACCGTGCCCGTGCCTTGTTGCTATATGAAGCTGCAGGACTGATCAAACTAAAAGAAGGAGTAGGGGATAATGCTACTCCACTAGATATCATTGAAAATCCGAAAAAGCTGGAGTTCAAAGAGCTGGAAGCGGCTTTCCTGGCGCGTTCCCTTGGAAATGTTGAATTAGCGAGCATCAATACGAACTTCGCCATGTCTGCCGGCTATTCGCCGAAAAAAGATGCGATCTTCGCAGAGACTGCTGATTCTCCTTATGTGAACGTAATCGCCGTTAACGAACCCAATAAAGACAACCCTGCCGTTGTAAAACTGGTAGAAGCTTATCGTTCTGAAGAAGTGAAGAAGTTTATTGAGGAACACTTCGATGGAGCTGTCCTCCCGTCCTGGTAAACAGGAAATTCGCACAGCAAGGAGACTGGATAGATGATTCAGCTAACAGAGATCCACAAGACGTACAAGGTGGGAAACAAACAGGTTGAAGCCTTGAAGGGCGTATCACTGAACGTAGAGAAAGGTCAAATTTTCGGAGTAATCGGTTTTAGCGGCGCGGGGAAAAGTACCCTGCTGCGAACGATCAACCTGCTCGAAAAGCCAACAAGCGGCTCAGTAGTCGTCAATGGTCAGGATATGCTGTCGCTGAAGGAAAGCGAGCTTCGCCAGGCGCGCAAGAAGATCGGAATTATCTTTCAACACTTCAATTTGCTTTCTTCCTATAATGTCTATGACAACGTAGCAGAGATTCTGCGCATGAACAAAGTGCCGAAGGATGTCATTGAGAAGAAAGTGAAAGATTTGCTCCGACTCGTCGGCCTGGAAGATAAGGCGAACTCTTATCCCTCCCAGTTGTCCGGGGGTCAGAAGCAGCGCGTCGGGATCGCCCGCGCGCTCGCAACTGATCCGGAAATTCTGCTTTGCGACGAAGCGACCTCTGCGCTCGACCCGCAAACCACCGAATCGATCCTGGATCTGCTGCTGGACATCAATCGCCAGTTCAATCTGACTATCGTCCTGATCACGCATGAGATGCAAGTAATTAAAAAGATTTGTGACCGTGTCGCGATCATGGAAAACGGGCAGGTTATCGAACAGGGCTCCGTGCTGGACGTATTTAGCAATCCGCAACAACCAACGACGCGCAACTTTATCAAGACGATTTTCGACGATGAAGTTCCCGCAGAGATTTTGTCCAACATCAAACCGAGCGGTCCTGCTGCCAAAATCCTTCGCGTCGCTTTTCGCGGTGATGCCGCACTCGATCCAGTCCTGGGCAATCTGTCGGCGCGTTTCCCGGTGACGACCAATCTGCTGTACGGTTCGATCACGTCCATCAAGGGAACTGCGCTGGGCATTCTGCTTTTGCACATCTCCGGCGAAGAGAAGGCCGTACAGGAAGGCATTGAATTCTTGCGACAATCCGTATACAAAGTGGATATCGTGACACGAGAGGAGGCAGCCAGATAATGGACCGTTTAGTCGAAATGATCCCTTTATTTACCAAATCCTTAGAAGAGACCGTCATCATGGTGGGCGTCTCCTTGTTCATTGCTACTGTGATCGGAATTCCTTTGGGCATTTTGCTCGTGGTGACACAGGGCAATCACCTTTTCCCGAACAAGACACTCTTTCACATCCTGAATGTGATCATCAACATCGTACGCTCGCTGCCGTTCATCATCCTGATGGTCGCGATTATTCCCTTTACGGAATTGGTCGTCGGAACCTCAATCGGGATTGAAGGGGCGATCGTCCCATTGATCGTATACACTGCGCCGTACATCGCGCGTCTGATGGAAACAGCGCTGCTGGATGTCGACCGCGGAGTTATCGAAGCGTACCAAGCGATGGGCGCTTCCCGTACGCAAATCATCTTCCGCATCATGCTGCGCGAAGCCAGACCAGGAATCGTCCTGTGCTTGACGATTGCTACCATCGGTCTGATCGGCGCTACCGCGATGGCAGGTGCTGTCGGTGCCGGGGGTCTGGGTGACCTGGCATTGCGTTACGGCTATCAGCAATGGGACATTGAAGTGATGCTGATCACAGTCGTGATTCTGATCGTGCTGGTTCAGGCCATTCAATCTCTCGGCAACTGGGCAGCGAAAAAATTGAAAAAGAATGCCTAGTATCCTCATTCCAAGCGAAAACCTCTAACCTTGCGTTGGAGGTTTTTTGCAACGGCAAAATTTTCACGAAATGTTTCATTGTCACGACCTATCATATTCGTGTAGACTTATAAGTAAGCTTGACATACAGAGAGGGGCTACCAAAACGATGAAAAAACTCATCATGATACTGGTTGCGTTTATGCTTGTACTTGCTCCAGCCGGCTTCCAATACGATCATGCCGATGCAAAAGGATACAAGTCAGGCAAAAAATCATTCTCGAATACAACACCAACGAATACACAAACACCTGGCACGACAAATTCCGGTGTGAACTCTCCAACTAATAAGACGTCTACGCCATCCAACGCTCCTGCAGCCGCTACAACAAACAAAGCGGGCGGTTTCATGGGCGGCGGCTTTATGAAAGGTCTCATGCTGGGCGGTTTGGCAGGCATGCTGTTTGGCGGCTTGTTCGGCAGCATGGGCGCTCTGGGTGAAATCCTCGGCCTCATGATCAACTTGCTGGCTGTCGTGGCGATTGTCGTGCTGATCCGTAAAATCATTGTACATTTCAAAACACAACGCACACAGAAACAGGAACCGAACCCATGGAAAAGATAACTTTCTCTGAAGAACATCTGATCAACGCCATTTGCATTCACGTGGCGAGTAAAAAACAGATCCAACCCCAGGACGTCGAAGTCGAGCTGATGTGGGATGAGGAATACGGCTTTTCTGCAGAGGTGTACTCCTTGGGCAGAAAGCAGGTTTTCATCGAGGTCAACCTGATTGAAGCGATTCGCTACTACCTGGAGACTCAGATGCAGCTCAACCCTTATACGGCCGGCATCGAGCTGGTTCTGGATGAAGAAGAAGGCATCATGGCGCACGTCACCTATCGAGGCTAACGATTGATTCCATCATAGAAGCTGTCCCAGAAGGTCATGCAAATGGCCGGGGGACAGCTTTTTTTGATACACCGTTCAAGTCCTCAGCCTGTTGCTTGCCTGATTTGTCATTCACGTCCTGCTCGTGAGACTGGACGGTTTTCAGAATGACCTCCCAAAAATCAATACCTGCTAAAACAATAATGTCCCCTGTCGCAGTTTTCACTACGAGAGGGGACATCCCAATTATAAGGCTTCCATCAGCCTACCATTTTACGTTTTTCAAAATTTCCTCTGCCATTTGAGAAGTGGATTCCAGACCGCCGCCGGACAGGTACCAGTAGTTTGGATCCAGATAGATCACATTTCCGTCTTTAAACGCTTTTGTGCCTTTTACCAGTTCGTTTTCAACCAGTTGCTTGCCTGTCGTATCAGCAGCATTGACAACACTGCGATCGATGACGAAAAGATAGTCAGGGTTTTTCTCTGCTACATACTCATAGGATACGCTTTGTCCATGTGTGGATACTTCGATCTTGTCATCAGCCGGCGCAAATCCAAACACATCATGCAGAATGCCGAAGCGGGAACTTGGACCGTAGGCACTGATTTTTCCTTCGTTCGTCAGGATAATCAATGCTTTTTTATCTTGGGCTGCTGCTGTTTTCTCTTTCAACTGCTTGATGCTGTCATCGATTTTCGCCAGCTCGGCATCCACTTCAGCTTCTTTGCCAAAGATGGTTCCGAGTGTCTTCATGTTTTCGGTAAAGGATTCCATGTAATTGGTCGTATCGACACCCAAGAAGATGGTTGGCGCGATTTTGTTCAGCTCTTCGTAAGCCTCTTGCTGTCTTCCGGAGATTAGAATCACATCTGGCTTCATAGCATTGATTTTTTCAAAATCAGGTTCTTTTAAGCCACCTGCATTTTTGTATTTGGCATCCTCGTATTTTTTCAGATACGGAGGAATATTGGCTTGCGGTACGCCTGTTACCTCAATACCCAGTCGGTCGAGGGAATCCAAGACCCCAAAGTCAAAGACCACGACGTTTTGCGGGTTCTTTTTAATCTTTGCTTCACCCAGTTTATGCTTGATGGTCAGTTCCTCCGCTGCTGGAGCTGCTGCGTTGGTTTGCGGAGCTTCTGCGTTGGTGTTGGCTGCTGGTGCTGGATTTGTCGCTGTATTGGCGGAACCGCATGCAGCTGCAAACACAGCCAGCAATCCCGTCATCAACAGCATGGTCATTTTTTTCTTCACTTCTATCACCTCTAGGGATTTATGGAATTTTTTTATTTAAAATTATTGCTGACGCTGATAATCGTACGCCAACAAAATAATTTTAACTAAGCATAATAGACGCAAATGCGGTTCTCATCGATGTCCTCAATCTGGATGTCCATATCGTAGACATCTTTCAAAATCTGCGAGTTGATAATCTTGTCAGTCGAACCTTCCTCGATTACCTTGCCATCTTTCAATGCGACGATATAGTCGGAGTAGCAAGAAGCAAAGTTAATATCATGAATGACGATGACGACGGTCTTGCCCAGCTCATCTACCAGCCGGCGCAGCACTTTCATGATCTGGACCGAGTGCTTCATATCCAGGTTGTTCAACGGCTCATCCAAGAGTATGTACTCTGTGTTTTGAGCGATGACCATCGCGATGTAGGCACGTTGTTTTTGTCCGCCACTCAATTGGTCCAGGAATTTGTGCTGGATGTCCTCCAGCTCCATGTAGCGTATGGCCTCGTCCACATGCATCCAATCCTCTTTGGTGAGGTTTCCTTGCGAGTAAGGGAAACGCCCAAAGCTGACCAGCTCCCGAATCGTCAAACGGATCGAAATGTGATTCGATTGTTTCAGAATGGAGATCTTTTTCGCCAGCTCCTGACTCTTGGTTTTGCTGATCTCCTGACCCTCCAACAGAATCTCACCCTGATCCTTCGTCAACAGCCGGCTGATCATGGACAGCAGGGTACTTTTCCCCGCACCATTCGGCCCGATGAAGGACGTGATTTTTCCCTTGGCAATCTTCAGGGAAACATCTTCCACGACGTATTTGTTGCTGTAGCGTTTTGAGACATTTCTTACTTCTATCATGCTTTATTCTCCTTTAGCAGAAGATAAATGAAGTAAACCCCGCCGATGAAGTTGACAATGACGCTGATGGTCGTCGAGAACGTAAAGACTCTCTCGACGATCAAGAGACCGCCTACCAATGCGATGATGCTGATCAACGAAGCGCCGAAAAGCAAGTAAGAGTGCCGGTAGGTCTTCATGAACTGGTAGGCGACGTTGGCGACGAGCAGTCCCAGGAAGGTGATCGGCCCTACCAACGCGGTGGCAATCGATACGAGAATCGCGATGACAATCAACAGGCGCTTCACAACGTAATCGTAATCGACTCCCAAATTGATCGCGTCATCCCGCCCCAGTGACAATACATCCAAATACTTCAGGAATGGCCTGAGGTACAAGATGATCGCGATGACTAACACAAAACTGATAACCAGCAAATCGGTGTTCACATTGTTGAAGCTGGCAAACATTCTGTCCTGCAGGATCATAAATTCATTGGGATCGATCAGCACCTGCAAGAACGATGCGAGACTGTTAAACAGAGTGCCGAAGATGAGCCCGATCAATAGCAGGAAGTAGATGTTCCTTCCCTCTCGCTTGAACAGCACCTTGTAGAGCAGTGCTGCGAAGAGGATCATCAGACCCACCGAGAGAACAAAGTTGAGGTTTTTATCCATCGCCGTCTTGCTCGCCGAGCCCAGGAAAAAGATCACGAAGGTCTGGATAAACATGTAGAGCGAGTCCAGTCCGATGATGCTCGGCGTCAAAATTCGGTTGTTGGTAATGGTTTGAAAAATAACGGTAGAGATCGCGATGACGCTTCCGGTAAGAATGATCGCCAGGATCTTCTTAAATCGTCTAGGCAAGACATAATCCCAGTTGCCGCCAGCATCGATCAGCATAAAGATGGCGATCAGGACAATGGCAACGAGTGCGAGAACTCCAATTTTCGTTTTCATTGCTTTCATTGTTCATAGGCCCTTCTTCTCATAAGTAAGAAAATGAAAATTCCGCTGCCGATGACGCCTACCATCAAGCCAATCGAGATTTCGTATGGAAAAATAATCAGGCGGCCCAGAATGTCACAGAACAGGACAAAGACGGCTCCGAGCAAAGCGGTATGCACAAGGCTCTTTTTCAGGTTGTCTCCCAGGTAGAGTGTGACGATGTTCGGGATGATCAAGCCGAGAAACGGAATCGTTCCTACCGTGAGAATCACTACGGAGGTGACCATTGCTACAATCGTCAATCCGATATTGACAACCTGCTTGTAATTAAGCCCCAGGTTGATGGAAAACTCTTCACCCATCCCGGCAATCGTGAACCTGTTGGCAAACAGATAGGCAATGATGACGAGCGGGATGCTGATATACAGGATTTCGTAGTTGCCTTTCAAGACCGAAGAGAAATCCCCGTGCAGCCATGAACCGATATTCTGGAGCAGATCGTACTTGTAGGCAAAAAACGTCGTAATCGAGCCTACGATATTTCCAAACATCAACCCCACCAAGGGAATGAAAATGGTGTCCTTGAACTTTACGCGATCCAGGATCTTCATAAAAATATAAGTTCCCAAGAGCGCAAAAACGAAAGCGACAAGCAAGCGAAGCAGCGGCGGAGCGTCCGTGAACAGCATCATGGCGACCAGAATCCCGAAACGCGCCGAGTCCTCCGTCCCCGCAGTCGTCGGAGAGACGAACTTGTTGCGCGTAAGCTGCTGCATGATCAGACCTGCAATACTCATGCTGATCCCGGCAATGATAATGCTGACTAACCGCGGAATGCGACTGATCCACAAGATTTGCGTGGACTCTTCTGTCAAGTCAAACAAATCCAGCGGCGATATGTCCTTGACCCCGATAAACAGGGAGACAAAGGATAATAGGATAAGCGTTACAAGCAGGTATCTAAGCTTCATAGTTCTTCCCCGAAATTCCACGGTATTTTGATATGCTCCCCGTTAATAAAGAGAGTCATTATCAGTAATAGCGATATTCATTCTCAATTAAGATCTTACAGTAGTTATATTAGCACTTTCAAATAAGATGTTAAAGTCTTTTTTTCGATTCCAGCCCATTTGGTCACAAATCATCATGAAAACAGCCACTACCAGCATGAGGCAGTGGCTGTTTTCCGTTCTCTTTATTCTCCCGATTGGGGCGGTTCATTCGACGCTTCCGGGGATTGCGCCGGCAATGCCGGCTGCATCATGACTGGTTCAATCTGTGGTTCGAGCATCAGCTTGTACACGGGTACGAATTCCACATGCTGCGGCACCCTGACTCGTGCTGGCTCATGTACGTCGCCATCAGCAGGCTGCGTCGCAGGGAACGTCCCCTGCTGCCAATACAGGTAGCCGCCTACTGCACCAGCCGCCACCAGCACGATCAATCCCGTCACGACTGTGCTCTTTTTACGAAAAAACTTGACCAGTGGATGTGTCGTTTCGCTTCTCACTTCATCCAACAGCTTTCGGAAGTCGGCATTGCGTATCGCATACCAGCGTTTGCGCCATTCCTTCTGACGCAGCCGCTGCCCCCTCTCTACTGCAAAAAACGATTTGAGCGCGTGGCGGAACGCCGGCTCCAGCTGTTTGCCTGAAAAAAACATTCGTTGGGTCATCGCCCATTGCAGAAAAGCGTGAACCGCATCGTCGCCCCCGCCTTTTTCGACGTAGGCAATCATCTCCGCATAGCGAAAAGCAGCCTGCTGGCTCTCATCTGCCACATGGAAAATCAACGCGACCTTTGCGAAGCTCTCTTCCCGAAGAGGGATGACCAGCATGTTTTGAAGCAGCTTTTGCTGGCTCTCGATGTCATCGCCGTCCCATTTGCGGAAAAACTCCTCTGGTCCCGGAATCTCTGAAAGCTCTTCCAGCGACGCCACGTTCATCATCATGTCCAGCTTGTTGCGCGCTTCCAGATCAAGCCCGTCAAAAAAGGTTTGCGGCTTGTCTTCCAGCAACGACAAAATCTGATCGAAGTCTTTTTGAGACAAGGCATCCAGAGCAACTTTCTTCAACAGCGTCTTGTCTACCTCATCCAAAAGCTCCTCCGCATAGCTGGGGGATCCGGCAAACGATTCGAAGAAATGGTGGATCTGCATCGCTGCGTCGAGTCTTTTCCGTTCCTCGATCATCAGACCAATTAACTTCGGTATGGTAGTCGTGGCGAAAAAGGGATGCCGAATCGCCAGAGGGGCGTTCTTTGCCCAAAATTCGATTTCCTTGAGCATCTGCGTGATCGTGGTGACTGCCTTCAGCCGCTCTACCAGATATTCCTCGAACAACGGCTTGACCAGCACTTTATAGCCAAGGACCTGCCGCATCAGCGCGTGAAACAGATCGCGGTGTCCGCTCACATGCTGATATACCTCCGCGACGTAGCTGGCCTTAAGCTGGCTCTTACCCTTGGACAGCACATCGATCACATACTGGACCTTCTCTGCTTTCTCAACCTCGTTGCGAGCGACAGCATAGGAATCAGCAACCTGCTTGACCAACTCGATCTCTGGCCAATGCTGCTGGGAGAGTGCTTGGTTTTCCAACAAAAAGATTGCACGCATGAGTTCGTGCAAACGATCCTTCTTGAGGAGTTGAGCTTGGCGCAGGTAGTGGTTGAGCACCTGCCAGATCGCCGGGCGATTGCTCTCGTAGACCGACATGCGCCCTTTTTCAATCTGATAGAGCGCACATAATTGGTAGTACGTCACGAGACTTAACCCGGTCTGGCGGTCCGCTCCCTGCAGCACCTCCTCGCAAAACTCATGAAACGATGCGAGAATGCGAGAGTCCTGCAAAAACTCCCAGGCGAAATCGAGATACTCATGCTTCCCTTCCGTCAGCTCTGTATTGAGCAAACGCTGGCTGGCAAAGTCAAAGAGAAAATCCTTGTCGTTTTGCCCGTTTCCAGGCCGGATGCTGCCCGCTTCCACGAACATCAGATGGATATGTTTTTTGCTTTGCGGCTCATCGCTGTATGTAAGAAACCCAAAATGCCTGCGCATCTCATAAGGCAGGCAGGTAAAGAGGATTTCCAAGAGTTGATGGGCCTGCCCGGTAGATTCGGCTATATCGCCCGGCAAACTGATAAAAACCTTCTTTTTCCCTGAAAGCGAGAGCATGATGGCATGCAGCAATTGCTTGAATACCGTTTGATCGATTCCCAGCCGTTGCAGGATCTGCCGTCTGTCCTGCCCTGTCGTTCCTTGTTTGTAAGGAAGCTCGTCCAGTCCTGGCAATTCCTTGCCTTTTGCTTCGTCATGCTGCTTTTGAAAGGATTCGACGCCAAAGATCCGCGCCGGTTCCCGGATAAACACATCGCTGCGCTCAGCCGGAATCACGTAATTGTGGCTGAAGAACGTATTGCGCTGCCCGGTAAAATCGGCGCCGACAAATACGCTTTGTCCAAGCACCAGCTCTCCCGTCTCTGCACGAAAACAGACAAGTGCTTTGGGATAGCGTGATACATCCGCCTCTGATCGCTCTTGCAATTGTCGGGGTGCCTGATAGACACAGAACGGATGGAGCGTCTTTTTGATGAATTGATTGTCCAGCCCAGGTGATTTGGCGACGGTATCATAGCCTTCATTGGCCCGAAAGATCCCTTGACGCCCACGGGTGTAATACTGCTGCAAGATGAGCGGCCGACTCACTAACGCTCCCTCCCCTCGATGTAGTCAAGCTGATGCAGGAGCCAGATGAACGGTTCGTCTACGCGCATCGGAGTGACGACACCGCTGACCTTCTGGTTGACTGGATTGCTGCCTAGGGCCGACACGGCAAAATAGGCCACGTTGGTAAAGTAGACTTCCAGCGCATCCTTGAACGGGCGGTCTACCTTTTCGATAAAACGGCTAACCTCGCCATTGATATTTTCAAATTCAGCTGTATTCAGGTACTGCTGGTGCACGAAGTTGCGGAAGATGTTGCTGTTGGGCTTGATATAGGTCCCTTCCTCTTCCTTGATCGCATGCAGCATGTCGCTCTTCGTCAGGACGACTGCTGTCGGGATATGGGTCTTGCTGCTCTCCTGATAGCCGATAAAGTTCTCGAACAAGGTAATGACGACCTCACGCGGCTCGTCGTAACGGGCGGTAAATTCACCCGGCTCGTCGCCTGCCTGCAACAGAAAACGATCTCGAATCGTCTTGATCTGCAACGGATCGACGAGGAACAAAATCCCCGACGAATTCTTCACATGTGCCGCGTACAGCTCCAGGTATTCCCGGTCGACCATGCCCTCGCCCGCCACATCGAAAAACACAAGAATCAACGGCGCCTTCTCGCTGTCCTTGAAGATGAACTGGAAGATAAAAGGCTCCTGCCGCTTCTCTTTTTGTGTGGAATCCAGCAGCTGGCCGCGCTCGAACAACGGCGCTTCGTACTGCTCACGGAATTTCCGGCTGATCTGGGCATTGAGTGGCATGCAGGCTGCATCGAAATGATTGGCGGTCGTATTCTGCAAGGTATGGATCAGCGAAGTCATATAGACAGACTTGCCGACCTGTGACGCCCCTACAATCGAAATAATGTTGCTTGGCGCCTTTCCTGCCGTGATCGGAAGCTCGTTGTGGCATTTCGGGCAGAGCCTGCGCTTGGAGACGACGCCGTATCGGTCTGTGACGCCGATCAGCACCTGATCTACATACAGGTGGTTTTCCTCCGGAATCGATTCGGGATCAATCACCGCTTCGATCTCCTCGATGGCATCCAGCCCAAACTTGTCGCGGTAGGCGTTCAGCAGGTGGTCTTCCTGCAGGGCGTAGTCCTCGTCGTCGGGACGGTAATGGGCAGCCCGAAAGACGACTTCATCAGGCCCGAATTTGGAAAAACAAAACGGACAAACGATATCATAAAAAGGAAGTCTTTCCTTTACTGGCTGTTTCTTCTCAAACATGTTCTTCAAAAAGGTAAACATGCTCTCCCCTCCTATTCGGGAATCAGTTCGTAACGTTCCCCGTATTTTTTGCCGTCCGTAAAAAAGAGGCGGATGACATCCTTCTTGCGGACCTCGATCTCCGGCAAAAGGTTGACGCCAGCTTCAAGATCGCGAATAAAAGCGTATTGCGTGCCGTCATCCTTGTGAATGGGAGGGGAACCTTCTTTTTTCACGTAGCAGAGGACGTCCTTGGCGAGCGGAATCTCGGTAAAAATGCGAATTTGCAGTGTATCGTAAGCACCGAACCACTTTCTTTTGCGGATCAGCGAGTATCGGATCTTCGCTTTTCCGGTGCTGATGTGAATGATATGTGTATCCGAGTCCGGAACGAGCAAGATTGGCCTGCCCTTTTCCAGGCGACAGGGGAAAATGCGGTACGTGTATTGGCCGATGTCTTCGCTCTTCTCCCGCAGTCCCTTGTGCACCTTGTATTCCTCACGCGTATACAGCTTCAATTGTTTTTCACTGATCTGCTCGATCGCAAAAGGCGCATCCATCGGAGATTTGTGTACATACACGCACGGCACCTCGTCAGCCCAGTGCCAATTGATGACGTACTCTTCTCCGTGACGTTGGCAGACGACATCCTTGATCAGCACATCCGAAGTCGTTTCATGATTGATCATGACGCATCATGCTCCCACTCTACAGATCAAACCGCTTGCTGCTTGCTTTTCCGTCCCCGGAATGGACAGGCAGAGCCTTGTTGCGCGACAGTCGTCTTTGGAAGGACGATGGCTCTGTACCGATGGTCACCGGAATCAAGAGGGTAAAGAGAGTCAAGACGACAGCCAGCAACAGCGCAGCCAACAGATGCAGCAGCATCGCCGGCAAATCCCCTCCGATAAATCCTGCCTCCAGTACGAGACCTGCTAACAGACCGGATACAAACCCGCCAATCGTAAAGCTTTTCGCCAGATGGCGATTATCAAAAATCAGTCCCAATGCCAAGCCCAGGAGTGTGCCGATGACGATCAGACTTACGACACGCAAGACGGCGTAAAAGGTGCTGCCCTCTGTCGCATCGCTGCGCGGGGAGACCAATGTGCGCTCATGCCGTGTCATCTCAATAATTTGTCCGAAGGCTCCGGTGATCTGATCCGCATGCGCCACGTCAAAATACGTGCCGCCTGTAGCACTCGAGATTTGCTGCAGAAGCTGAGTCCCATCCGCATCAATCGCACTCATCCCGACTGTATGGATCACGACATTCGCCTGCTTGTAAGGGGCAAGCGCTCGGTCCAGATCAACGCGGCTGTAGCCGTCGGACATCAACACCACCGTGCTGTTCGCCAGTTTTTGCGAGGCTTGCAGATGATCAATTGCCGTCTGCAAGGCTTTGTCGATATCGGTTCCGCCGCCGTTCATGCCGGTTTGCTCCCGCAATTTTTGCACAACCTGATCCTTGACGGCCTGCCCGTTTATTTGGGTCAACGGCTGGACCACTTCTGTGCTGTCATTAAAGGAAATGACCGCTACATTCGTCCCGTCCTCCATTTTCTGCACCATGTCGGCAGCAGCCGGAAAAAGGCGGCTGTCAGGATCGGAACGATTCATGCTGCCGGAGGTATCCAAAAGCATGACGATATTATTGGAGCTGCTCGCACTCTGAAAGGTGGAACCGTAGGCAAATTGCAGCAGCATAGCCACGACGCCGATCAGCAAAAAGGTGCTGGGCACGAGCATTTTCCAGGAAGCGCCGACATAACGCTGCTTCCAGCCTGAACCGTTGAGCCGGGGCGAAATCATCTCCGCCACCAGGCACATCAATCCTACAAAAAGCGCGTATTGTCCAAAATAAAGTCCCATGAGCAGCCACGTCGGCCACTCCCCGGAAAAGCTCGCAAGCAGCACTTCTCCTACGGAAAAACCAATGCCTCCACCCACCAGGCTGCATAAAACCATGAGCAGATTAATCCTTCTTTGTCTCATGTCGATTCATCCTTTCCTCGGCGGCAAATGAAAAACCGTTTTCCAGGTAGGAGGTATGGTACTTCTTGTTGTTGCGATAGTACATCAGGTCCTCGATGCCAAATCCCCCCATCAGGTTAAGCTTCTCGATGCCGCTCTTTCTATCCTCGTGGATGCATCCCTGCTTATAGGTTCGATTCCCTTCGTCCAGTCGCAGTACGAACTGTACGAAGTCATTGCTGGTGTCGGCAAACAGGTATTTTTCCTCGTAGCGATGTTTTTGAAGAAAATGGAAAATTTCAATATGGACCGAAGCTCGTTCTTCCAAGGCAAACGCAAGATCCCGGAACAGATCGTCACGGGTCAGCACGGTGCGATTCTCGTACGCTGCCGCTACATTGGCCCTCGCCAACAGCTCGGCGTCGAACGAAAGAGCAAAGGCTGGACGAGGCAAAATCTCCGAACGGCAAAAACGGCAAAGCCGCTCAATCAAACCAGCCACGCCATTGTACAATTGCAGCGAGTCAGTCCCGATATAGCGGGATTCCAGATAAAAGTCAGCACCCCGCTGCGCCTCCATCGACTGGATCGCCTCGCGAACCAAGGAAGAGTAATAGTCCTCGATGTTTTTGCCCAGGTAGTCGGCTGCCTCACGGATGCTTCGCCGTGCATGCTCATGCAATTGCTGCTGCAGCTCCTCCAGTTGTTCGATCTGCCTGCCGAGCTGACGGTGGATCTCCCCTACCTGCAGCTCCCGTTCCTGCAGAATGCGCAGAATGGTTTCTCCCTCAAGGATCTCGAGCTTTTTGCCATACACGATGTCGAGGAGGTGGCGGACCAGTGCTCTCACCCGCTCCTTGTCCCGGGTGAAAAGACCCCCGACGCGAAGCTCCTGACGGTCTACCCGCTGCTGATAGATTTCTTCCAGCTCTGCTCGCGCCAGCTCCAGCTCCCTGCTCGTTTCCCGGATGCCCAGCCGTATTTCATTCAGAAGATGTCCGACACTGCTCTGTTCCGAGGTGATTTGATAAGCTGCGTACAGACCGTACCGCGGATCGGCGATCAACTCCTGCTGAATGATCGAAGCCAGGCTCTCCTCCTGCAACAAATCCTCCAGGCGATGGAAGACCGGACGGACCAGATTCGTCTCAAAAAAGGCTTGGCTGCTGCCCTCGAACAAGGCTTTTTCCGCTTCCCTCAGATTCAACCGGCTGAGCTCCTTGAAGCTGACGCCGGAGGTCATAAGCCCGCCCATCTCATCAAGCTTGCTCTCCTCTGAAAAAACCGCCCGCAGCTGTCTTTGCAAATCATGCGACATCAGCCCAAGCCGCTCTCGCACGCTCGCCTTGTCGGGCAGCGCTCCCCTTTTGAGTCGATCCCAATAGAGGTCAAAGACGGCAGCCAGCACGGTCAGCGCAATCGCATGGGTCGGGCGCTTGACCTTGGACAAGCCGGCAGAAGCGAACGCTGCCTCCACCCGGCTCCCTGTGATGTTGCGGATAAACTGGAATTTGCTGAAGCTGTCGCTGCTGTTTGGTTCCGCCCCTTTGTTATGCAGCAAGACGAGATGGCTGATCAGTTCGTCATTCTCCTGCATGCCCGCCCCGAGAAACATCCCTTGCTCGTTTTTGTCGCTCAAGAGATAGACGATGGAAAAGAGCGGCGCTTGTTCATGCTCGACCGGCAGCTTGACCAGATCCCCTGTCACCAGCAGATCCGCACGATAGCTGTAATCTTGGCGCTGGTACTGATTCACTTCCTCGAGAAAACTGACACTCAACGCAGCCGAAAAGCCAAATTCCTCCCCCGGCTGCTTCTCTTGCAGCAAAATGTACAAATCGACGGACACATGCTTGAACAGCTCCGCCAGATAACTTTTCAACACCAGGGTCAGCTCTGGCAACAAGACGTTGGCGGGGTCATCCGCGCGTGTCACGACAGCGAGGTTTACCTGCTGAAGCGTGGCAAAGCGTTTCCCCATTTCCGCCATCCGCATGCTCGCCTGTTTCATCACCTTGTTGAGCGTCATCAGCATGGATTCATCCTGTGCAAAACGCTCGTATAGCGATGGGCGCAGCTTGCGCTTGTTTCCATCTGACTCGGGAAGGCGAAATCCCTCCACCAGCGGATGCTCCCAGGTCTCTTTCTCGTAGGCATGGATGTAGAGAACACCGTCGCTGTTTGGCCATTTTCGTTCATTCATCTGACAGACTGTCTGGAGCGACTCCAGGCTTTTGTCTCCCAGGAAGAGAAAAAGCACGGGGTTCTGAATGCCCCGCTGACCAAAGCCGCTCTCCGCTTGTCTTTCCATGTCGGTCACGTATTCGGTTGCGAATTGCTCCAGCCATTCCCTCATGCTTTCTCCCGCCAATCTGTAGGTAAAATGCTTTTTTCCTATTGCAGTGTTCTGCGCATGTCGTTTACTTTGGACCAAACCTTTTTATAGAAGTCGAACATTTCTTCTCCGTTTACGTATTCGTCACGGTCGTATTCGAGCTCGTTCTTCACGGCCTGGAAGGATGCTGCGATCTCGTCCAGACGCTGGATCAGCCCTGTGGTATCTTCAGCCGAAGTCATTTGATCGCTGCGCTTGGATGCTTTGCGCTGCAGCGTCGCCATCTTTTTGTGATCGAGGCTGCGGAACTGTTGGTACACGGCATACTCGACGTGCTTGTTCACCTTCATCAGGTTGAGCAAAGGCTCCCAAGCTTCTTCTTCCTCATCCCGATCATAGACGAACAGCGCGCCTTTTTTGCTGATCGTACCCGTATAGAGAGCTTCGATATAGCGAGTGAGCAGCTCTTCTTCGCCCTGCATAGCGTTGACGATTTGCTCCAGCTCCTGGATTTTGCTCTCGATTGCTTCGTATTTGCGCACCTCGTTTTGCATGAGGCGGATCAGCTCTGGGTAGCGAATCAGATTTTCCTTCGCCATCTCTTCGTTGATGCTGCCGAAAATATCGCGTTGGAAGTCTTGCGGCAAGCCGTCTTTCATATGTCCCTTCAGCTCAGCCAACAAGCGCTTGATCTCGCCGGGACTCATTTTGGAGGTGTCCGCTGCCGGCAGTTCGAACGGCTTGGTCACGACGCATTCGTAACGGCTGCTCGTTTGGCTGTCCTGCCCCTTTTCGCGGATGCTGCCAAAGCGCACGGCCTTGTCGAACAGCTCGCGAATGCTGGCATTGTATTCCTTGATCCGAGCGTTCTGGTACGTATCGCCCCAGGATTTTTCCGGAATCGGTGAAGGCAGGTAGGCCCAGTTGTTCTTCTCCGTTTGCACGAGGTGACGGCCGATCCCTTCCCGATCCAGAATCGTGCGCTCGTAGCTTTCCTCGTAGACCTTGAGCGGCGTATAGACGAAGAGCGGAATCCCGTTTTTCGTATTCAGCCAGAAAATACGGTTTTTGACCTCGCTCTCTTTTACCGTAAAGCGCGATCCGCTGATGGCGGTATCCTGATAGTTGCGAATCCCTTTGAGAATCGACGGTGCTTTTAGCGGCACCGACACGAAGCCCCAGGAAGGGAAGTGCATGTTGCCCAGATTGTTGCTCAGGTGAAAGACCGGAATCGCTTCTTCGTCCAGCTTGCTGGCAATCTTGCGCTCGACGATGCGATCCAGCGTTTCATCCTGTCCGTATTTGATGACGAGGAACTCTTCCATGGATTTGGTGATCAGTTCGCCGAATTTCTCAGAGAGGAAATCGGAAATCGAAGTGACGATGTCCAGTTCCTGCTCCTTCACCCATTGATCCGAATGCTTCAACAGCTCGCTGGTGAAATCGCGGATCAGATCGTCAGCGTCTTTTTGTTCCAGGATATTGCCGATCACCTTGGAGACATCCGGCACACTGACGATATTCCAGTAGTACGTTTTGTTTCCGGTGCGATCCATCTCTTCTTCCGCGTTGATCAGGATGTCGCCGTTCTTGTCAAAGATCTGGTTCAAGGCATTCAGGATCTCGGTAAAGACGCTGTAGATGCGATTGTTTTCTTCATTTAACAGGCGATGCAGCTCTTCGTAGAACTCGATCATCTGCTCCAGCTTCTCCTGGTCAGCCAAGAGCTGGTATTCGTTGATCTTAGCTTCGATATAGCTGTTTTTCTTCTTCTCTTTGGAGATAAACGCGCTGCGGGCATCTCCCAGCTTTTCAATGGCAGTCTCGCGCGCACCCTCGATCTCGCGCGGGAAGCTCTCCAGATTGGCTTTCAGACTTTCTACGTAGGACAAGATCATTTTCATCAGGCAGAAGCCTTTGTCCGAGTGGATCAGACGGGATGCGTAAAAAGGTCCTTGCTGCGGATGCAGGAAGACGCGCGTAATCATCTCGCGGAACGTCTCCATCAATTCGCCCGGCGTTTGCTTCTTGCACTTGATGTATTCCTCACGGGCTTTTGCCAGATAGCCTTGCTCCAGCTCGTGATCAATGCTGACTACCTGCTGGCTGATTACATTGCTGTAGTTCAGCCGCTCGCTGTTTTCATAGCCCGGCAGTGGTTCCGGCACACGCGACTCGAATTTTTTCGCGATGGAGTCGATGTCGATTCCCAGCTTGCGGGCGAATTTCTCCGCATCCTCCTGGCTAGGAGCAACCGCGAACATTTTTTCCATCTTTTTAAAAAGGCGGTACGCCAGATAGGTGGTCATCTCTTCGATCGGCAGGACCGCGGAGGAAGCGCCGATCACGTTGTACTGATAGTTCGCTGCATACGCCTTTGGCATCTGGTTGATATTGGTGCGGATGTTGCTGATGTAGTCGTGAATCGCGAACTCTTCACCGGAGCGCTTTTCCTCGCTCGCCATGAAGTTCGTGATATTCTCTGCCGTCACGTTCATGCAGTAGTCATAAGCATTCTCCAGCGCCTTGCCTTCCAGGTTGGTCGCGGAGATCAAGTGACAGAGGTTGAATGGCGGCATGGGCGATTGGACATTCAGCACATTGCCGTACTGCTGCTTGAAGCGCTCCATGCGCTCATCTGCGTTCATCCAGTAATCCAGCTCTTTGAGTGCCGCATAGCCGTTTTTCATGATGTAGTCGCGGGTATGGGAGCTCAGGCTCTTGTTGGACAGATTGACATCAGGCGTGAAGAGATAGCCCAGCATGTTTACCTTGTCTACGCCGCCGCTGCCGAAGTCGCGCTCCAGAATCCCGCGCACGATGTACGAGATGTCCAGGAAGCAGCCGCTGCCCGTCCCCCCGGAAAGTCCGCTCAAGAGGAAAACTGTCAGCTTTTTGTTCGTGCCTTCGGTCAGCATTTTGATTTTCTTCTCAATCGTCTGCACAACCTGCGTGATTTTGGTAAACAGCAGCAGGCGGCCTGCCTGGCGCACACCGGATGCCCCGCTGATTCCGTCGGTAATGGTCAGCTCCGGAGAGAGCCAATCCGTAATGTACGGCTCCAGGATGCTGCGGTTTTGCAGGACACCGCCGATCTCCGGGTTGGAGAGCAGGACGAATTCGGTGACGGGATCAAGCCCGATCCCTTTGTATTTTTTGTTGCGATCATGCTCGTTGGTTTCAAACGCGATGAATTCGATATTGTCCGGTTTCTCTTTGCGTTTCTTCGACAGCGGATCGACCGGCAGCTTGAAACGTCGGTTTACTTGATATTTTAAACGGAGCAGGGCATCGATCCCAGTACCGCCCAATCCGATCACAAGCATGGGGTTGTCGATGGTATCGACACGAATCTTGTCGCTGACGATACCTCCGCCCAATGATACATCCAATTGCTGAATATGTTCTCTTACGACTGCTTTCATACTCGTTTCCCCCCTAGACGATGTAGTCTACAAATACGGATTTGTTTACGCTCGACAGAGAAATCTTGATCCTGTCGTTTTTTTTCAATTCCTTGCCCTGACTGACATCCAGCACTCTGCCGCCTTTTTCAATCCGGCATGTAGAGCGATTTTCGATGATCAAAGTATCGTTTTTGCCGGGCAGGAATACCACTTTCTCGGTCTCCTGAAATTCCGGAGCCAACTGCAAAAGCTGGTGCAGCTTGACCTTTCCTTTGAATGCATTCAGCTTCTTGTATTGCGGGTTTGATTTATCTCCGGTGTCCTCGTCGACAATCTCAATGGCAATCTGTCCGATAAAGCCTTTATTCGCTTTCCGCCATACGGTCAGCAGATAGAAGGCCAATGCAGCCAAGAGGATCACACCGAGAGCCACGATGACGACTGTAAGCCACGGGAACGGCTCTTCAGGCGCTGTATTCTCGCCTGCCGGCGGCGGTGTCGGAGTGACTGTGCCGCTGCCTGCTGCCGACGCGTCAATGGTCAATGGCTGTGTCTCGCGATAAAAGCTGCTGTCCTCTGCCTTGACACTGATCTCGTACTTGTGGTCGGCCGGAATCGTAAAGCTGCCTTCAAAACCGCTGCCGGTATTGGTGATATCCACTTCACTCGTTTTCTGGTCGGTGAGATCATGGATCAGCAGGGTAGCCTTCATCTGGCTGTACAGATCCGGGCTTGCTACCTTCTGTCCGTTGCTGACCAGAGCAGCTTTTACAGGGATGACGTCACCTGCTTGATATGTCTTGCTTGCGACCGGCTCCATCTCCAACTGCAGCTCGTAGTTGAAGATCATGTTGATGTCGATTTTATCCTGTGGTACCCCTTTTACCTGCAGCTTCCACTCGCCCTGCTGTGGCTTGACGATTTTGAGCATCGTATACGCCGACGAGCGGGAGAGTCGGACCTGATCGGAAGGGATATGTACTTCCTTGCCCGAAGGATCAAACAATTTTACTTCTACTGCCTTTTGCGACATGATCGAAATATTGGCTTCCATCACATTGGCATTGGGGATGGAGATCGCCACGTCTTGCGCCTGGCCGTTAGATGTAAAGTTGGTGATCGGAACTACTTTCAGCTTCAGATGGTTGGCAAAAATCTCGCTTAGGATCTGCGGCAATTTGTCGGCTGTGCTCGCCTCGAAGAATTTGCCGTTGGTCTCCTTTGCGATTTTCTCCAGCGTCGTACGGTTCAATTGTCCATCTGCGTTGAGTCCGATGGTATAGAT